>CALCIK010000079.1 GCA_937907475.1 uncultured Bacteroidota bacterium
ATCAATGAGTTGAATCTTAACTCAAATTGTGTCAATGTATTTCAGGCTAGGACACCGCCATATCCGTATAGTATTTTTTTTGCGTGCCGTTTTCTTTGAGATGGCAATGGCGATGTTTGATGCCTAATTCAAACCCTATTCCTCACCTCATAAAAGTAGAGACAAGGCATGCCTTGTCTCTACTGGAAAATCTATAATAACACGAAGGACATTAAGTAATAGATGAATGGTTTTGGGTTACATGCTCCTTTATTCCAGGCTAACCGATATTTATTGAATATCAACGAAATAGACATCAGTACTATTTCTCTCTATGTTCGGGATATAGAATCCACATTCAATAAAATCGCATCCACCGGATTTGGGTTTTTTTTCAATCATGTTGAAAAGTGTACAAGTTTTTGGCAGTCCTGTAAAAATCAAAGTAAAGACCAATGTTTCCCTTACGTCAAGAAACATCCAATTCGGATATATAGAAATGTTTTCGACATGAACCAATTTGCTGATATGGCTAGATCCTAGATCATACAAAAAGGTTGATTGCCAAATACTAATTTCGGTTCTTCGATACAATGGCTTTCTAAAGCAGCAATGAAGGACGACTTGAGATTCTTCTTCTACCTCATTACTCAGTTTCAACTTTGACGAAATGTCAATAGTAGTGTCAGGACTAATAACGGGAGCTTCAATGATTGTAATTTCGGTCATCGTCATTTTTTTTGGGTTTATGCCATGACAACTACAAGGCTATACGAAAAGTTCCTCTTATTATTTTATTGGCAAGTTGATGCTTGTCTTTCGAATTATGCTTTATACTATAAACCTTGCCGTCCTTTTTGGTGCGTTTTAGAAAATGAATTCTTTTGTTTGTGTTTCAACTTGAGCAGTATCAATTTATTTGTGTTAATAAACGTTTTAATACCTACAACTAACCCCACCAACCACCCTCTTCCCCAAACAATCCCCACCCAAACAACCAATCCAAAACTAATACCTAAAAAGCCCAACCATAAAACCAAAAACAAAGGGCAAGTGTTTGTTTTTTACCTACCTTTAGGAAAAAAATGGCAGGCAAAGTCCAACAAAGCCGCTAAAGACATTAAACACATAGCAAAAAACGACCCAAAAGGGTCAAATAAGTTATGAATTAAGCCGAAAAAAAGACAAATAAAACTAAGAAATTGATGAATGAAACGGGAAAATTGATGAATTAAACCAAGAAACAGGTGAATGAAACGAGAAAACTCATGAATGAACTCAAGAAATTGATAAATGAACCGAGAAAATTGATGAATGAAACCAAGAAGCAGGTGAATGAAACGGGAAAACTCATGAATGAAACCAAAAAACAGGTGAATGAACCGAGGAAATTCATGAATAAAGTCAAGAAATTGGTAACAAAAACCGGAAAAAAGGCAATAAAATTGGCTGTTGTTCAACCTAAAACGCTGCTTTTGATGACAAAAGGGTTGGTGAAATTGGGTTAATTCAATATAACGATAACATCGGGTGCTCTTAAATTATAGGGGTGGTTGATTTTTTGCTGTTCGTGATTTTTATCAAAAGTGCGGCGTTGAAGGTAGGGGATAAGCGTTGATTTACCAAATCAAGGTGGTTTGATTTTAAGGGGGCTTGCCGTTTAAGTTCGCGATAGGGTTGAACAATGCGGGAAGACCGTTGATTTGTATCGGTATCGCGATTTGCGATGGGTTAACCGTCGCCTCACCAAGCTACTTAGTGTCAAAAAGCTGTTGTATATTTGCCGATATTGCTTTTCGGCAATGCCTCTCTCTTTTTTAAGGAGCTTTATAAATATCCGGCGAGGGCATTTTTTAAGTTTGCCGCCACCTAAGTTGATGCAAAATGGAAATAAAGAAAAATTTATTTATTGCCTTTGAAGGCATTGACGGTAGTGGTAAAAGCACACAGGTGAAACTTTTGTCCGAACGGTTAAAAACAGCCGGACACAGGGTTTATGCTACTTTTGAGCCAACCGACAGTCCGATTGGTTCTGTTATCCGCAATATCTTTAACCATAGAATTGAAGCCGACCACCGTGTGATTGCAGGACTTTTTGTGGCAGATCGGTTAGACCACTTGCTGAATAAGACAAACGGCATCCTGAAAAAATTAGAAGAGGGCTATACGGTGATTTCTGACAGGTATTATTTTTCTTCTTATGCTTACCAAGGGGCACACATGCCGTTGGAATGGGTTATCGAAGCCAACTCGTTGAGTGCAGGGTTGCTTCGCCCCGATATCCATGTGTTTATTGACATTTCGCCGGAGGATAGTATGCAGCGATTGAACAAAGGGCGCAGTTCGATGGAGCTTTACGAAACGCTCGATAACCTGAAAAAGGTAAAGGACAAGTATTTTGAAGCGATGGAGCTTCTTAAAAGTAACGAGAACATTTTTGTCACCAACGGAAACCGTTCACCCGAATTGATTGCTGCGGATGTTTGGAAACACATTTCCCAAATAGCAGTTGTGCCTGCCTAATTGGGCTATTATTTACCCCCTAAGCATTGAGCATCTTATCGAGGTCTATCTTCACCATCTTCATGACCACCTGCATTACTCTTTCCCCTTTTTCCGGATCCATCAACAGTTTTCCGGTAATTGCGGGGACAATTTGCCACGACACTCCATATTTGTCTTTGAGCCATCCGCACATACTTTCCTCTCCGCCTTCTGTCAGCTTGTTCCAGTAATAGTCTATTTCTTCCTGTGTGTCGCAATCCACTACCAACGAAACGGCTTCGTTAAAGGCAAATCCATGAGCACCTGCTCCATCCATTGCAATCAGGTCGTTATTGCTCAACTTAAATTCCGAATACATGACTTTACCGGCATTCTCATCTTCTTCGGGAAAGGGAACGAGCAAAGTGGTGGACGAGTTGCCAAAAATGGAAGCATAAAAGTTGATGGCTTCTTCGGCTTTACCAAAGAGAGTATCGGTAAACAACATCGAAGGAACAATTTTCAATGTTTCGGCTTCGGTTTCGGCAAGGGTAATTTGCCAACTCAAACCATATTTGTCTTCCAACCAACCGTAACGCGCGCTCCATTCATATTTATCTATGGGCATCAGTGCCTTTCCACCCACAATCAGTTTATCCCATAGCTCATTGGTTTGATCAATTGATTCGCAAAATACGGTAAATGAAAAGGACGGGGTGAATTTGAACATTGGGCCACCGTTGAGACCCATAAATTTTGTTCCGCTCAACTCAAAAGTGGTGACTAAAGGATGGACTTCCAAAATTTTAGCATTCGGAAAAATGGAACAGTAGTACTGAGCGGCTTCATTAGCCTGACCGTCAAACCACAAACAAGATTTAATTGGATTGGAGTACATAATAATGGATGTTAGTTGTGTTCAACATAAGATTTAAAATTGTTCAAAATAGCCTGCCAACCCGCTTGTTGCATCTCAAGGGGAAAGGTACTTTCTGCCTCAAAGGTTTCGGTTATCTTCACGCCTTCATCGGTAGATTCAAATTGAATGGACACTTTCCTTCCATCGTCCAATACATATTCTATGGTTTCGTGCTCTTTGATGTGGGTATAGGTTCCTCCAAAATCAAAGCCCGTGCTGCCGTCTTTGGCTTCCATTCTGTAATTGCATTTTCCACCGACTGTCAAATCGTTTTCGGCTGCTGTTGTATGCCAATCTTCCGATGCGGCGTTCCAATTAACGATGTGTTGAGGGGAAACCCACAACATCCAAACTTTTTCGATTGGTGCTTGAACAATGGCGGATATTGTAATTGATGTTTTGTTGACTGCTTCCACTTTGTAGTTGTTTGATTAATGATGAGTATTGTGTTACAAAGGTGCACATTTTTTGAAAAACTCATCATGTCTAATTGGGACATTTTTGTAGTAGTTCTTAGGGCAAATTATATGCTTACTACTACGGTATCAATTGTAACCAAATAAAATCATGTCCGAAATTGTCTATTTTTGTGTTGTAGTTAAATGCTTATTTGTTAACTTTGTTTGACTATAGGCTACATACGAATTTTGAAAACCAACTCTAATCGTTCCTTCCTTATCAAACGTTCCGGGAAAATCGAAATTATAGGTTAGCTTTAAATAGAAATATAATGAAAGTAGAGGAAATACAAACCGCGATTGTCCCAATTTTAATCAAGCATCAAATAATTCGTGCGGGAATATTCGGCTCAACAGCAAAAGGTGAGGCAACAACTACTAGTGATATTGACCTTTTGGTTGAATTGGGGAATAAAATTAGCTTACTGGAATTTGTAAAAATTAGATTTGAATTAGAAGATGTATTAGGGCGAAAAGTGGATATTGGTGAATATCAGGCAATCAAGCAACGATTGAAAAAACGCATCATGTCTGAAGAAATCAGGATTTATGGCTAAGAAAAAGAAAAGGGGTGAACTGGTTTTTCTTGACGATATTCTGGATTTGCGAATAAAGGAAAAGAAATGCAATTAAGAAAGCGATTTAGTTTTCTCTTTTGTGTCGAATATTGATTTGCATTCCAGTTTTGTTGGGTAGTTCTATAGAGTCTGACGGTTGCCTTGCTGCCATGCGTTGAGTGTGTGGGCTGTTCTGCGGCATTTCGTAAAGCCATTGATAGGCGTTATTTGAGTGAATTGGGTTTCAAGATACAAAACGTTTAAACCATTTCTGAGCAAGAATAATAATATTTTACCTTATTACCAATTTGTTTTGAAAATATTGGTTTTTCATTAAATATACCATGTATCAAAGCATACTTAAAGTATTTAATATCCGAGTTTTCTTCTAAAAATTGATAAAAGTCTGGTGATTTGCATTCTTTCCACAACTCATCCTCCTCAATTATTTTATATGAATTAGAACTATTAGGCAAGTATATACAAATTGCTTTTAGTTCATTGTCAATAAATTCAAATATTTCATTTTTATAATTATATAGAGCGTTAATGTCATTTGCAATAATGATTCTAATATCATCAAGAAATCTTAGACTAAATTTAAATTGCCCTATTAATATAGGGTGATTAATTAACTTTCGATTAGTAAGAATAAAATTACAGGTATTTGCCTCTAAAAAAATTAGAGCATACCTACTCTCCATATTGATAAGATAGTAAAGGAGCGTACTTACCTTTTTTTTATGGTACCCTTTCTGTTTGTCGTAGTTATAGGTAGTTTGCAAAAAATCGTATGTGTTTTTTTCCAATCCCTTTAGTGGAAACAATTTTAATATTTGACAATAAACATATTCAATGTTATCCCAGTGTGCTGTTGTATTGGTATTTTCAAATGCAGCAGATTTAAAATAATCATGACATAAAAGAATTATTCTATTAAGAGTTTCCTCTGTCTTTTTGTTATTCCTATTAAACAAAAACATATCTTGAAGTAGGTATATAACTGATTGAATCGAGTCAAATTGAACTCCTTGTTCTAATTTAGTTACAATGTACTCCAAAACGTCATTTGTTAGCACAGTACTTTTTATTGTTCCCAACTTATTTTTTGCATATTGCTCATCGTCTAAATTCAACTTAAAACTACTTAGTAAATCAAGAATACGCGAAACTTCCTCGTTTGTTAAGTTTGCTTTCAATAGGAGTAATAATATTGAGTCTAAAATCCATAAATTGTCTTCAAATATTAGTTCAGCAAATTTATAATTCCTAACATTGTTGGAAAGTAGTTTATATAGTAATAATTTGTAAATATCAGGATGGGTTACTGGCGAATTAACCATATATATAAGGTTTTTGTAAATTTCATCATACTTGTCATTTTGAATGCTTCTTAAAATATCTATTGAAAAAGACTTGCAGTTTATTATATATTTATAGTTTTTATTAATAGCGATGCCAAGTCCAGGATCCAAATCACTTCTGTTAATCTTTTTTACAAACTTATAGAAATCGTCTATGTGTTTTTCCGATTTCCTGTTAAAAAATTGTAAGTAATCAATAATTTTTTCTTCAAATGCTTCCTTTATTTCCCTTTCAGCTAGTTGCCGTGAATTTAATTCAAACGTTTTCTCAAAATAGTCTTCATCACGCTTTTCAAAAATATTTTTAAGTTGTTCAAAGTAACCTGATATTAAACTATCAAATTTATAGCATAAATTAGATGGGATGTTTCTTAAGGTTAAATAATAAAGCAAATGTTCATACCGATTTGCCGAAAAATAGCCATTACAAGTAAATTGATGCGTTTTTGGGTCAAAATCTTTAATATCGTTACCTTTTGATACCCAGATTTTTGCTGATAAAACAATAATCTCTTTGTACTCCGCCCTACAATAAACATGTGAAAGAAGTTGAATTAAATCATGCTTATTTCTATTACATAAATGATAAGCAATTAATAATTCCGGAAGCAAAGGGATTGAAATAGAATAAACAGAGGAAAGATGACTGGGGGTGCTGATTAATCCAAAAGATGTTAAGGTTTTGAAAACTTCAATATTTTCTTTTGATATTTCATCTTTATGTATTTCTCTTATATTTAGATTCCCAGTAAATAATCTATCAAATAATAAATTACCTGTCTCGTTAATAAAGTTATTAATTCTGTCTTCGGCTATTTTTGATGTTCTTAATTTTTTTTGTAATCCAGCCATAATTTCAAATGGTAAATCATCTAAAAGTTCTAAACTAAAATTACCTGCCTCAAAATGTTCTATCAAGAATATCACTAACCAAGGGTATCTCAATAAATAATCGTCATTTGATTGGTTGGAACTTCGTAAAGAATTGTAAAAATTTAGTATGTTTCCAGTATCATTCATCCGCTTATCAACTAACAAGTAGATATTATCTGTTGAATAAGGTTGAATTTTTAAAATTGAGGTTGACGGTAAAGTGTAATTTGACAAGGCATAAGTCCTTGATGTCATAACAAATTGTGGAAACCTATCCAACTCACTGATAAATTGAATTTGCAATTCATTAGATTGAATTTCATCAAAAGCGTCAAAAAAAGCCCAACAATCATTATTCTCTTCTATGAACCGAGTTATTGATTCTTTTTTGATGTCATATGTTTCCGATATCAATGATAAAATATTCCCATTATACTTATTGAGTGGGATAAAGAAAACAGGTTGTGTAACCGAATTGCATAAATATTTCAACAAAGTACTTTTACCGGTAAAACTATCCGAATGCATTATTATTTTTTTGCTTGTAAATTCTAAAATTCTTATTATGTCAATTTCTGATTTAGCATTTTTATTCTCTGTAATAGTTGGGTTTATAAAAATATCTTCAATTAAGTATTGTTGATTAAAACTCGAAGTATATTGGTAATTATTTCTATTATGCGATTCCATTTTTTTGTGGATTCCATTATTTGTTTCTGCCACTTCAATCTCCGCAATATTATAGACATCAAACCCTTTTGGATAACTGATTTCTAAGTCATTTAAATATGACAATAAATGTGATACTATTCGATTTATATGTATATTCTCTACATCAATCGCCACAATCCCTTTACGCGATTCGTTTAGTAGTAAATTATATCTAGATGACAATAGCAATATATCAGACTTCTCTGGTATATTGCTACTATTAACATATTTTGTTAGTTTTTCGAGTGCTTCTGATATTTTACCTTTAGCAATAAGGTTTTTAATTATGCTATATTCCATTTTAGTTTTTTAAATTCGCCCATATGTAAATATAGGCGCAAATCTTTTTTGCATTTTTGATTAATAAAGCGAATCTTAAGGACTTTGTACGCTTGAATGGTTCGGTTGCGTATATACTTATAGCGTTCGCTGGTTTTACAGTACTTATGTCTAAGCAGATGTTTAATAATACGAATATTGTAACAGATTTCGATTGTAATACCTGATAACGTACTACTTTTCTATAGTTAAATCGAACGCCATCACTACTTACAAAAACAAACTAATAAATCTCGCCACCAAGATGAAGTTATTCTTAAATCCACCAATAGTTTGCAAAAATATTTTTTCCAACATTCTACTTCATAACTTGACTGAACAAACCACCCAATCAAGTCTGTGACACATAAGAATATTGCCGCTACCCTTAAATAAAAGCAGACCTTTTTTTGTAGGAATACCATTTAAGCATATAAACATTAGAGGTGGGGCGCAGTTAGCCTTGCTTGCCGTTTACTTCAACTAAAACTCATTTTTCTATACATTCTAATTCTATCAAAGAGCCTCCATCTCTTCGCATGTTTGCATTACAACCATCTTTATCACATTTGAGGGTAAATGTATCTTCATAAACATCATCAAAAAAAAACCCAACATCCTGCCATTTAATAAGTACAGTGATTAAATATCTTTCTGTATGAGCGTTGTAATTCCAATTTTCAATTACCACGCTGTGGATTTTTTTTAATGAATAAGAACTGGTTTTATCAAACCATTCAGTGAAAGCAGCTCGGGAATAAGCTTTTGCCGTTTCAACATTACCTTGTGCAAAGGCATGTGCAAAGGCAAATGTAAATACGAGAACAATTAAAAGGAATTTTTTTTAATTCTCATGGTGATTTTATTTTATGTGCTTACACTTACGCTTTCAGCAGTTGCGCCTTACTTCTTTTTCAAGTAGTTTCAGGATTGCCTACCATTAATATCAGGACACGTGTTGTTTGAAATACTTTTCATAATGCGCAACTTTCTATAGTCAGCCTGACCACTACTTATAAAAACATAGCAATAAAACTCGCCGACAAGATAAAAGTAATTCTTTAATCCAACAAATGTTTGTAAAATTTTTTACAAACATTTTACCTCATAACCTAACTGAACAAACCGCCCAATCAAGTTTGTGTTACATAAGAATATTACCTCCATTCTTTAATGAAAGCAGACCTTCTTTTGTAGTAACACCATCGTATCCATTCGGACAACTCCGTTGGATATTGGCAAATAAGGGTTTAGGTTTTGTTTCTAATTAACTTTAGTAGGGGATGTTAACTTTGTCAGAAAAAAAAAGCGTTTCATTTTACAATAGTTCGGTGATTTTTGAGGTTTTGCGATGTTGGATATATTAGAAACA
>CALCIK010000080.1 GCA_937907475.1 uncultured Bacteroidota bacterium
CTCTTTCGCACTTTTATGACCTTCTTTTTCAGTTTTATAAGACACTTTGACATTTCGGGGGCGATAAGCCGCCTTTTTATTTTAGAAGCTGTCTGAAAAGTCCAATCACTTGTTCCAATGCCGTTAGGCATGATCCCGGCGTACGCCGGGATCGGTAACCAACCCAAACATACACACAAATGCCGTAGGCCTACGGTTTATACACATCTTTATGGTTGCTATTCAACGACTTTATGACGCAACTCTTTAATGCCCCGACAGATAAACTATCTACTATAGATTGTAAAAGTGTTTCTCTATGAAGTCAATCCCCCTAACCCCCTTTGGGAAAGGGGGAATTAATTAATTCGTATTTGTTTGATTTTCAGTAGGTTAAATCCCCCTTTTTCAAAGGGGGCAGGGGGGATTGGGCTATGAGAATCAATGTGGTAAAGTTTTTCCAACAGCTAAGTATTACAGCACTTTCTGTCTTTTCATCCAACAACACTAACTTAATACCTGTGTTGCTCTTTGTAATATACTGCCTCCACAGGTAATGGCAACAAATGTGTATAAACCGTAGGCCGTAGGCATGGAACTCAGCATTTACCATAAGTTATATCCTTATAGGATTTTTATTGCCGTCCCAATATTATTCGGATGCTTTTAACCGCAGTGTTTCGCAATGTATTTCGCAAAGTAACACAAAGAAAACTCTGCGCAACTTTGCGTTAAGACTTTTCACAAAATAAAGCAATTAAGGGATAAGGTTGCGATGACGAAACAATCACCAAACTTTATCGCGATTTTACAAAGATAAGTTATGACAATAGGTACTGAATTTTTTAACGAACCATTATCAGAAAAACCCTTATTCACAGAACCGTACACAACTTTTGAGTAGATGCAGTTGAGGATGGTTGCCTTGTTCGGGTTTTGAAAATTGACGGTTGATGCGGAGTTGAAATCTGGAGCGAGAAGTTTGGAATTAAAATTTAACCCTCAACATCGCTTTAATTTCAGTTTTAGTATTCCCGTCTATAAGGTCATTGCCTGTGCCAATTCCATCCTGATTGGCCCAATAGGTTTGTGCATAGCGCAACCAAATATCCATGTTTTTAAACACTCTATAACGCAAGGTGAAGTAAAAACGGCTGCCGCGATTGTAATATGGGGGAACGCTAAAGGCAAACAACACATCGTTTTCGTAGGCGTAAATGCGGGTATTGTATGACTTGGTGTCAAAAAGGGCGAATCGGGTGGAAAAAGAAACGGGCGATGCCAAGGGCTTGTAGATAATATCTTGCATGACCATAAATCCTCTTTCGGTCGGATTTTCTGCTTCTTTGTACCAAGAGGTTTCTACCCTAGTTTTTAAGGTAATCGTTTTGCTGATTCTACATTGCAGATGGTAGCGAAGGTTGCCGCGGGTTTGGTCGCTCAGATAGTCGGTAACAGTTGTATTATCAGGGGTGTTTCTGCCTTTGGTTTCACTTCTATACCGCACATACATTTCCACATCACGCGTGGGTTTGAACGAGGCCTGCAATAGATAATCGGCACCATAAGATGGGGCATCGGTTAGAAATCGCAACCAAGGATGTTTATACACATCTGCATACGCACTGATTTCAATTTTGTAGATAGGTTTTAGAAATAGTCCGATAAAAGTGCCGGTTTCGTTATTGGGCAGGGTGCTTTCGGCAAAAGGGGCAGCAAAAAGGGTTTGAAAATCGCGTTGGTAATAACGGTGGAGTACAGATACCGATACCTTCGGGTCTAAGGCCAACAGTAAACCGTTAAGGGTCGCTAGGCCGCCGTTGTCGCTCATAGCCGTTTCGCCGAAAAAATGAAAATTTCGCCACAAATACCGGTAGTCTATACTGACATTCAGCAACTCGTTTCCGGTAAACCTGAATTGGTTATAGGCGGAAGTTCGAGGAACAAGGCTGGCATCTAAACGGGTGTAGATGGAGTTAAGATTGACCTGAAACTTGCGGCTTTTGTAGCCCAAACTGCCTCCGCCGGTAAACTGTTTGATAGCTTTTCGGTCGGCAAGCTCGGCATCGGTGCGGTGCAAGCCCGAAAGGAGCAGAGAAGATGCCTCTTGCAATTCGGCATCATCTTCTATAACGCCTTCACCTTCTTCGCCTTCCACATCAATGACGGTGGTATCGGAAGGTTGGGTCAACAAGTTAGCATCAATTGGCTTGTAGGATGCAAAAACGGTGGCTTCCCAATTTTTATGACCAATGGTAGCGGCTGCACCACGGTAAAACAATACTTCATTGACCGAAGTATAGGCTTTGACAGGTTGACTGTTTCGGGCGATGTTCATCACAAAACTACTTTTCCTAAATGCAAGTCCTGTCCATGCGATTAACCCTTGCCCCAACTTTATTTCGTAATCACCGAGGGCGATGTGTTTAAAGGGGCCGATATTGCGCACATAGAAATGAGCCGAGTAAAAATCGAAACCCCGTTTTTGAGAACCGGTGAAAAATTCTTCGCCCGGGTCTTTTTCGGCGGTAATGCCATAACTCAGCCGGTTGCCGTAATTGTAGCGGTAACGGGCATAAATGCGGTCGGGACTGCCTTTGTAACGCGGGGGCACTGATCCTTCGGGCAGGGGAGTGGCTTCATAACCGGCTTGGGTCTCCACCAACCTTGTCCAACGCAGAAAGAATTGGTTTTGCCCTTTGTAGAGCATTTCATGAAAAGGGATATTGTAGTCGTCTAAATTACCGGCGGTAAAAAACGGCGCGATGCGGCGGCAGGTTTCCAAATCAAGTTCGGGCACCGATTGCAGTTCGTAAATCGAAATGAAGCGACCGACAGTATTGCGGTAGTTGAGGATGCCGTTTATCTGAATATCAGAAAGCAAACCAAGTTCCGACAGGTCATCGAAATCAACGTTGTTGAGTTTCAGGGGTTTTTGTAAGTAATCGTACAGCCGTTCCTGATACGTATCGTAGTCTATATCGGCATCTTCTAAGTCTTCGGTCAGGTTTTCAATCATTTCATCTACCGCCGGCAGGCTATCTTCTTTGGCATCGGGTACTGTCTGTGCCAATAAGGGCATTGCATACATGCAAACACCCCCAATCAGCAATCTCATACATCGGACAAGCATGTTTTTCATACGACTATGACCAAATTAAAAATCAACCTATATCTGCAAATTGGCAGTTCAAGCCCAATAGAGCGTTTGTTTCTTCTGCTAAATTTAGTGTTACTAAATTACCTTGCCAAAGGTAAGAGAATATTTTAGATTCGGCGGCTTCTCTTGTTTATTGCCCGATAAGAAAAAAATACATCAACAGAACGAAACCACTCATGGCAGCCTTTGTGGGATATCCTTGGTCAATTATCCAACGAGTTTAATCAACTCAACTCCAATTATCAATTCAGTGTTATTGATGTGATGCTTGTCATCAACAACCATATATTTAACCAAATAACCAAATTTATCGTGGCAAAACAAACATTTAGAGAATTGATTGAAGGAGATGTTCCTGTTTTAGTTGATTTTTACGCCGATTGGTGCGCTCCTTGCCGGATGATGGCACCCGTGTTAGAAGAATTTAAAACCGAAATGGGCGATAAAGTCAAAGTGATTAAAATTAACGTTGACCACAACCAAGGCATCTCGCAGGCTTTAAACATTGGCAGTATTCCCACGCTGATTATTTTCAAAAATGGCGAAGCCAAATGGCGACACAGTGGTTTGGTACAACTCGGACAACTGCGCAATGCATTAGGCGGAATAGCGTAATGGTGTTTTGATTTGTGTAAGGCTTGTTTACAAAAAAAGGGCACTCTATTTGTTTAGGGTGCCCTTTTTTTGTTTTGGGATGATGAAGTGGGGCATGTTCCCCAAACCCATCTTTTATGTTGAAAAGTTTACTACCCGAATACAAAAGCATTTCCCAATTATGTACTGAAATCGTTAGTTCCTATTGCCGGTTAGGCGCTGTAGCGTCTTAAATTAATTTCCCTTAATTGTATTTATGTTTTGTTCGGCAGTTAAAGATAGGCTAACGGTTTTCGGCTTGCCGAAGTGGGGGAATTCAACGCACCAATGTTCAAATTTAGTACAAAAGTTCAATAGAATTCCAAATTCTCAATTTAGCACTTCTGCCCCCATTTTGGCAAACCCATGTTATACGCAGTTATTTTACTTCGTCAATAAGATATTTGTCAGAATATTTGGTCAAGATGGAAGTAAAGCCAAAACCTAATGTGCCTCCAATTGCTCGTGTCCAACCTCTGATGAAAATATCTTCAATTCCGTCATTACAATAGTTCGGTGATTTTTGAGGTTTTGCGATGTTGGATATATTAGAAAC
>CALCIK010000081.1 GCA_937907475.1 uncultured Bacteroidota bacterium
AAAAATACTGACTAAACTGAATATATATTCCGTAAAACAGAGTGAGAGTTAGGGTGTAAAATCAATACTGTAATATTTGTGTGTAGGTATTCAACAGTCTGTTGATGTTACAAGCTGTTAATAAATGCTAAATATAAGGGGCATCTTAATTTTACATTTCTATCATTTTTTGATAACATTAAAAATCATTTAACGGCACATTCCAGCTATACCTTTGAGGCGCATATATCTTGTTATATTATTCACTAAAAATCAATTCAGTATGCAAATCAAGTTTTTACCTGTTTTTGTGTTGACAATCTTAATCATGCTTTGGACACTTCCTGCAACAAAAATTCAAGCGCAGGGAACTACTTCGGCCGCTATCAACGGTACTGTTAGCGATGAAAAAGGCGAAACGCTACCCGGTGCAACTGTTGTAGCCACCCACTTGCCTACCGGCAGTCAATACGGCACTGTTACCCGATTAGATGGACGCTACAATTTCCCGAACGTAAATGTGGGCGGTCCCTATAAAATTGCGTTTAGCTTTGTGGGATACGAAGACTTTGTAAAGGAAAACGTCTTCCTAAAACTCGGACAGGACTTTAGGGTTGATGCTATTTTGAGCGATAAGGCAATTGAATTGGAAGGTGTTGAAATATCGGTCAACCGAAATGCTATCATTGGTTCGGGTCGTACCGGAACGCAAACTAACATTGGCGAAAAAGATATCAACAACATGCCAACCATCAATCGTAGCCTTAACGACTTTACCCGTCTCACTCCCCAAGCAACTATTACCGGCGAAAACGGTATTTCTATTGCGGGCACCAACAACCGCTACAACGCCATTTTTATAGATGGGGCGGTGAACAATGATGTATTCGGCTTGGCTTCCAGTGGTACCAACGGAGGGCAAACCGGTATTTCTCCCATCAGTATAGATGCAATTGAACAGTTTCAGGTGGTGATTGCACCTTATGATGTTAAGTTAGGCGGTTTTTCAGGTGGTGGTATCAATGCCGTTACCCGTAGCGGGTCGAACGATGTGGAAGGTTCGGCATATTGGCTTTTCCGAAGTGAGAATCTTGTTGGAAAAACACCTACCTATTTACTGCCCGAAGGCACTGAACGCACCAAATTGGCGGCATTTGATGCACAAACTTTTGGATTGCGAGTTGGCGGGCCTATTGTAAAAGACAAAGCCTTCTTTTTTATTAGTGCTGAATTACAACGAGACGAAACACCCCGCCCTTTTGATTTCTCCACTTACACAGGCGATGCTACCCAACAAGACCTTACGCAATTGGTAACACAGTTGAGCGAACTTGGTTACGACCCGGGCAGCTATTTGGATGCGACATCAAGTCTCACGAGCGATAAACTGTTAGCCCGATTTGACATCAATTTAACAAAAAAGCACCAACTAGCCCTTCGCCATAGTTATACAAAAGGAGAATCTATCTCACCTGCTGCATCGGGTAGTAGAACCATTAACTTTGCCAATGCCGGTATTTCATTCCCTACTACTACCAACTCTTCGGCCATTGAACTCAAAAGCCATTTGAGCAGTCAATATTCCAATAACCTTATAGTTGGATTTACGTCTGTAATTGATGATCGCAATCCAATGGGTAATCCATTCCCGTTTGTGCTGATCAATGATGGGGCAGGTTCTATCCGTTTCGGAAGTGAGGAGTTTTCGACCGCTAACGTTCTTGAACAACAAATTTTTACCCTGACCGATAACTTCAATATTTACAAAGGAAGGCACAATATCACAATCGGCACACACAACGAGTTTTATAAACTCCGAAACGTTTTTGTGCGACAAAACTTTGGTTCCTACCGGTTTAGTTCCTTGCAATCGTTCTTAGATGGCGAAAACGCCACGCAATACGACCGTAGCTATTCTTTGGTAGATGACGTAACGGGTGATGAAACAGCTGCCGCAGCCGAATTTACCGCTATGCAACTGGGAATTTATGCCCAGGACGAAATATACTTAACCCCAAATTTCAAACTTACCGGTGGTGTCCGTTTAGATATTCCTATCTTTAACGACAAGCCTGAGACCGATACTTACTTCAACGAAACTACCATTCCATTGATTGAAGCCGCCTATGAGGGAGTCTTAGACGACCCGCTACAAGGTGCTCGTGCCGGCGAAATGCCCAAAACACAGCTAATGCTATCACCTCGTGTCGGGTTTAACTGGGATGTAACGGGTAAACAAAAAACCCAGCTTCGTGGAGGCGTTGGAATCTTTACCAGCCGTGTACCCTTCGTGTGGCCGGGCGGGGCTTACAACAACAACGGCTTATCTATTGGCGGAGTGCGAAAATTTGATGTGCCTTTTATTTCCGATCCCTTTGGACAACCAACTACCGGAGATTTTGGCGGTACAGACAAAATACCATCGGGCGAAATGAACTTATTTAGTAAAAACTTCAAATACCCACAAGTATTCCGAACCAGTCTTGCCCTTGATCAGGAACTACCGTTTGGCATCACCGCTACTCTTGAAGGGATGTACACCAAAACCCTCAACAACGTGTTTTACTACAACCTAAATGTAAAGCCATCGATTAAAAATCTGGCAGGCACCCCCGACGACCGCCCTATCTATAATTTCCAAAGCCCCGTAGATAACACTTATACCGGTATTTACTTGGCCGGTAACACCAATGAAGGCTATACTTACAACCTCACTGCACAATTCCAAAAAGCTTTCTCAAAAGGCTTTAGCAGCAGCCTTGCTTATACTTTTGGACGTGCAGTTTCCGTTTTTGAAGGCACTTCTTCACAAAACTCATCTCAATGGAGAGGACAACATGCTGTTCAAGGCCGTAATTTCTCAACGCCCGACCGTTCCGATTTTGATTTGGCACACCGCATTGTCGGTTTTGGTTCTTATACTATTGATTATGGTAAAAAATTTGGTGGAGCCACTACCATTTCTTTGTTTTATAATGGACAATCGGGTTTTGCCTTCTCCTATATTTACAACGACGATGGTAAAGTAAACAACGAAGACTCCCGCGAGCGCAACCTTGTTTACATTCCCAAAACCCAAAGCGAAATTGTATTGGTGCAAGACGGCGACCGCAGCCCTCAAGATCAATGGGACGAACTCAATGCTTTTATTGAAAACGAGGATTACCTCAGCAGCAACAGAGGCAAGGTTGCCGAAAGGAACCGATCTCGTTCGCCATTTACCAATATCTTTGACCTGCGTATCCTTCAAGATGTGTCTTTAAAAGCCGGAGGCAAAAGACATGCCCTTCAACTCTCGCTCGATGTTTTCAACCTCAACAACCTGCTCAACAAAGACTGGGGACGCATTTACTTTTCCCCTGCTTCGGGTGGTAATTTCAATAATTACGAACTCCTCACTTTCAAAGGTTTCTTAGACCCTAACAATTCCACTCCCGATACCGTTGATGACACTACTCCTACTTTCGTATTTCCTGCACAAACCCGCGATCCTTGGGATCTCAACAACCTCCAATCTCGTTGGCGAATGCAGTTAGGAGTTCGTTATCTGTTCAGATAAGCCCATTTCCAACAATTGAAATACTATTTAGACTGACTTTAAAAGTCTAAAATCGTGAAAACCATTACCGCTTCTGCATCTTGTAGAAGCGGTTTTTTTATGTTGACTTGAATTGAATTCGACCCGCTATAAGACTAGGATTCAAACATACTGCTAGCTTAGTCAACTCCTATGATCTCTTTTTGCGTCATCAAAATGCACTCTGTTTAGAAAGTTGATAGCTATTAGAACTCGATGAATGGTATTAACCATATCCCCAAAAAACCCACCTTTTCCCTCCGAGAAGGTACGGTGTACGGATTTTGGCAAATAAAAAAGGGTAATATGTACAAATAGACCTTTTCGGTTGTTTTCTCATGAGTTGGTAATTTGAATCCTTAAACAGTAAGGGCGAAAGAGTGTTATCGCATCAATTTCCAATTCGAAACGCTCCTAAATGGATGGAATTGGGACGCGGTTAACGCAGGAATAGTGGATACCCCATTGATTTCTTAGACCCCGTGCAGAATCCGCCCTCTTCGGTGTTATCTGCGTCCTAATCTTAATCCAACCAATTGAAAGCGGCTAATAACAATTCCAACTCACCTTGAAAAAATAGCTTCGCCGTTGCTACCAATCAGTTTTCGTTTGGTACTAACGGCGTTGTCGTTGCTACCTTTCAACTTTCGTTTGGTACTAACGGCGTTATCGTTGCTGCCCATCAGCTTTCGTTTGGTACTAACGGCGTTGTCGTTGCCACCTATCAGCTTTCGTTTGGTACTAACGGCGTTGTCGTTGCTACCTTTCAACTTTCGTTTGGTACTAACGGCGTTGTCGTTGTTACCCATCATCTTTCGTTTGGCACCAACGGTGTTGCCGTTGCTGCCTGTTGCCGAGTGAATGACAGGTTGGATAGAGCGATTGATGCAAATAATGGTTAGTGTGCTCAATACATTCCTCAGCCATCTTGCTATCCCTAAACGCTCAAACCCCCAATTCTGCTTTTGGGGCAGAACAGGGGGTTTGATATTTATTCAATACTGCTCGATTAGAGTGCTCGCGAAGCGGGCAACGCTGTTACGATACTACCTCAATACTATCAAACGGATGGTTTTGCTTGCACCACTTTCGGCTTGCAGCAACGCATAATAAGTAGCTGAGGGCAGGTCGCTCATATCGAACTTCAACGAATATTCGGAATTCTCTTCGGTTTGACCTTCAAACAATACCCCTACCTCTTTACCATCTACCGAGTAAACCGACAAACGGATATGCTCTGCAACATAGCTTGTAAAGGTAATGGTCGCTTCATTGCTAATGGGGTTCGGATAGGCCTCTAAATCCCCAAAAGTATCATCGCCGGTTTTAAAGCCACGAATGGAGTTGGATACATAGAACGTTTGGGTGATGCTGTTGCCACCACAATCGGTAATGGTTACTGTGTACCATCCTTGACTCAAATTGCTATAAGTATGCGTTCCGTTTGAAGAGGTCATCACTCCGGTGGCGGGCGACCATGCGTAGGTATAGTATGCGCCACCTGTACAGGGCACTCCTCCTGAAACGTTGAGCAAGATGGACCCGTTTCCGGCTAAGGTCATACTGCTGTTTTGGGTAATCACGTAAGAGTTAATCACCAAAGGTGCGCCGCAACTGTTGACTGCTACTACGGTATTTGCGGTAGATTTACAACCGCCGGCACCTGTTACCGTTACAGTGTAAGTTCCGGCCATCAAAGCCGTTGCACCGGTACGCACAGGGTTTTGTGCAGTGGAACTATAACCACCGGGTCCGTTCCAAAGGTAACTGGTTCCGCCGCTTGAGGTTAGGTTGATGGTTGAACCTAAACAGACAGGGCTGTTACTGCCCGCAGTGGCTATTGGAGCAGGATTGACCGTTACTGTTCGGCTGGCAGTTTTGGTACAACCTGCCGTGTTCGTTACTGTTACCACATAGGTGCCACTCATAGCAGTGGTAGCATTGGGGATAGAAAGAATTGACCCTGTGCCGGTATAACTGTTGGGTCCGCTCCATGCGTAACTGATGGCACCACTGCCACTTGCTGTTAGGGTGAGGGTTCCACCTGCACACATAGTGGTCGCACCGGTTACGCTTGCCGTTGGCAATGCAGCCGTGGTAACACTTGTACTTGCCGTTGCTGTACAGCCGGCGGCACTTGTTACCGTTACGATGTAGGTTCCGGCAACTACCGGTGTGCGGGTCGGGTTTTGAAGGGCTGAAGTGAAGGCACTTGGACCGCTCCACGCATAACTAACTCCGCCATTTCCAAATAAAGTCAAAGTAGTACCGACACATACAGGGCTGTTGCTGCTTGCGCTAGCCGTAGGGGGTGAATTGACCGTAACCGTATGGCTCGCTGTATTGGTACAACCGCTGCTGTTGGTAACTGTTACCGTGTAAGTACCGCCTTTTGCTAAGGTTGCATTGGTGATGGTTACATTCGCACCACTACCGGAGTAACCATTCGGTCCGTTCCATAGATAGCTCGTGCCGCCGGTTGCCGATAAGGAGATATTACCGCCTATACAAACATTGACCGTACCATTTGCTGTGGCTGTCGGTGGTGCAAGTATGTTGACCGTTACACTAGCGGTTGCAGTACAACCATTGGCACTTGTCGTTGTTACGGTGTAAACTCCGGCCATGGCACCGTTAACATTGGGTATGCTGATGCTTGAACCGCTACCACTGTAGTTAGGACCACTCCATGCGTAGCTCGTGCCACCGTTGGCCGATAGGTTTAACGTTGCACCTGTGCAAACATTTAATGAGCCGCTGATGGCGGTGGTCGGAGAGGTAAGTACCGTAACCGATGTGGTTACGACTGCCGCACAACCTGCTGAATTGGTAACGGTAACAATATAGGTACCTGCCATGCCGGTTGTCGCACCGGTACGAGTGGGATTTTGTGCCGTTGTGTTAAACCCTCCCGGGCCGCTCCATTGATAGGATACTCCGCCCGATGCGTTTAGTTGTATCGTTCCGCCGGTACAAACCGGGGTATTGCTGCTTGCTGTTGCCGAAATCAGAGGCGTAACCGTAACCGTTGCGCTACAAGTACTTGTATGACCCGAAGCATCGGATACGGTCAGAGTAACGGTGTTGTTTCCTGCATTGGCGCAAGTAAACGTTGACGGGTTGACGATCATACTTGAAATCGCGCAGTTGTCACTGCTGCCATTGTTCACCTGACTTGCCGTAATAGAAGCTGTGCCGCTGCTAAGGGTAACACTGATGTTTTGACAAACGGCTGTTGGGGATATCGGATCTTGAACCGTTACAGTTGAGCTACAAGAACTTGTATTACCATGACCATCGTTTGCGGTCAGGGTAACCGTGTTAGCTCCTAAGTTTGCACAAGTAAAGGTGCTTGGGTTAACCGATAGTGCAGGTGTGCCGCAATTGTCGGCACTGCCGTTGTTGACCTGTGCTGTGGTTACCGTGGCGTTCCCCGACCCATCTAATTGTACTGTTGCTGCTTTACACAATGCCGTAGGAGGCAATAAATCCTGAACATTCACCGAAGCCGAACAGGTTGACGTGTTTCCGCCCGCATCGTTCACCATCAAGGTAACGGTGTTTGCACCAAAATGAGTGCAATTGAAGGTGGATTGGCTTAGGCTCATCAGTACTATTGCACAGTTATCGCTGCTGCCGTTATTGACCGCAGCAGTGGTAAGCGTAGCGGTTCCTAAGTTGCTGAGGTTGATGGTTGCCGACTGACAAACAGCCACCGGTGCTATCAGGTCTTGTACCGTTACACTTGCCGAACAGGTCGAAGTATTACCGTACATATCTGAAACGGTGAGTATCACCAAATTGGTGCCCACATTGGCACAAGCAAAGTTGCTGTTGTTAAGCGTCATATTGGCAATGCCGCATAAATCCGTACTGCCGTTGTTTATCTGGGCAGGAGTTATACTGACTGTACCGCCGGGATTTAACTGAACGGTAACACTTTGACATACCGCCACCGGAGGCACAAGGTCTTGTACCGTTACGGTAGCATTACAAGAACTACTGTTGTTGTATATGTCGGTTACTGTTAAGGTAACGTTGTTCGGGTTGGTGCCGATGCTGGCACAGGTAAACGCTGTTTGGCTTAAACTCATGGTTTGGATACCGCAAGCATCGGTGCTGTTGTTGTTGACGGCCGATGCAGTGGTGCTGCCATTGCCTGACCCATCTAACAGTACCGTTACGTTTTGGCAAATTGCCGTGGGTGCTACCTGATCAAGTACCGATACCTGTGCAGAACAAGTCCCCGTATTGTTGTTGTTGTCGGTTACTGTTAGCGTTACAGTGTTCGGGTTGTTGCTGATGTCGGCACAATTGAACGATGTTTTGCTTAAGCTCATTGACAAGATACCGCAGGCATCGTTGCTGCCGTTGTTGACTGCCGATGCGGCGAGGGTGCCGTTACCCGATGCGTTTAACAGTACGGTAACGTTTTGACAGGTCGCCACAGGAGCAATTAAATCTTGCACCGTTACTTGTGCAGAACAGGTAGCCGTATTGTTGTTGTCGTCTGTTACGGTGAGCGTAACGGTATTCGGGTTGGTGCTGATGTCGGCACAGGTAAATGTTGTTTGATTTAAACTCAACGTTAGGTTTCCGCAGGCATCGGTATTGCCGTTGTCCACCGCCGAAGGCGAGAGCGTTCCATTACCCGTTGCATCCAATTGAACAGTGGCGTTTTGGCAATGGGCGATAAGCACTACATTGTTGTTTACAGTAACCGACTGACTACAAGAAACGGTTTGGTTACAGGCATCGGTTGCTGTCCAAGTGATGGTCGTGATACCGATTGGGTAGGGAGCATTCAATGGTTGAGAGTCGCTTCTGACTCCTGCTACGGTAGTAACCGTACAAGCACTGGAAGTGGTGGCAGGGGTGATGGCTATTGTGGCATGGCAAAACCCTATATCGGACAATTGGGTAATGTCCGCCGGGCAGTTGATGACCGGAGGAGCCGTTACGATAACCGTATAGGTGTAGGTCCAATTATGGTTATTCCCTTCGCAATCCGTATAAGTATAGGTATAGGTGCGGGTACCGTTACAATCAGGTATGGCACTGACTACCGGTGCTGACGGCGGAAGTGTGTTTCCACAATTATCCATTACCAAAGGCAGCGTGGGCGGTGTGTTTGTAGCCGTGGGGCAAGCCACTGTTGAACCGGCATCTGCGGGCATGGTGAAGTCTAACCTTTCAATGTTATAGGTATAAACCCAATTGTGGGTGTTCAACTCGCAGTCCGTATAGGTATAGGTATAAATGCGCGTGCCTTCACAACCGTCATAAGTGCCGCTTTGTACCGGACCTGTTGGGGTAATAGGGTTACCACAGTGGTCATTCACCGCCGGCGGTGCAGGGGCAACTGCCAAGGCAATACAGGCTACTGTCGAACCATTATCTGACGGCATGGAAAAGTCTTGTCGCTCAATGGTATAAGTATGTGTCCAATCGGCAGTGGTCGTTCCATCGCAAGCTGTGTAGCGGTAGGTCCATACCACTGTTCCTTCGCAGGTAACCGGAGCGGAGGAGCCTATCAATTGAGCACTGACCGTGCGTCCGCAAGCATCGGTAATATTGGCGGGTGCACCGGGATTTACCGCAGCCGTAGGGCAACTGACCGTTGCGGTCGTACTCGTAGGTGCCATTAACCCACCACTGTAATCTATGGTATAAGTATGTGTCCAATCGGCAGTCGTGCCATCGCAAGCTGTATAGCGATAAGTCCATACCACTGTTCCTTCGCAGGTTACGGGGTCTGGGGTTTGGGTTGAGCCTATCAATACCGGATTGACCGTGCGTCCGCAGGCATCGGTAATATTGGCGGGTGCGCCGGGATTCACCGCAGCCGCAGGGCAACTAACCGTAGCAGTCGTGCTCGTAGGGGGCGTTAACCCACCACTGTAATTTATGGTATAAGTATGTGTCCAATCGGCGGTAGTCGTTCCATCACAAGCTGTGTAGCGATAAGTCCATACGACCGTGCCCTCGCAGGTGACGGGGTCGGGGGTTTGTGTAGAGCCTATCAATACGGGACTGACCGTGCGTCCGCACGCATCGGTAATATTAGCAGGTGCGCCGGGGTTTGTGGCATTGGCAGGACAACTGA
>CALCIK010000082.1 GCA_937907475.1 uncultured Bacteroidota bacterium
GTGCCAACTGCGTGTGTGCAGGGCAGTTGATAGACTGCTTGGGTGTTCCCGGCGGCACTGCTTTACCCGGCTCTACCTGCGATGATGGCGATCCGAACACGGGCAACGATGTGTATGGTCCTAACTGCGTCTGTGCAGGGTTATTAATAGACTGCTTGGGGGTTCCCGGCGGAACGGCTTTACCAAACACCGCCTGCGATGATGGCAATCCCAACACGGGGAATGATGTGTATGGTCCTAACTGCGTCTGTGCAGGGTTGTTGATAGACTGCTTGGGGGTTCCCGGTGGAACGGCTTTACCAAACACCGCTTGCGATGATGGCAATCCCAACACGGGGAATGATGTGTATGGTCCTAACTGCGTCTGTGCAGGGTTGTTGATAGACTGCTTGGGGGTTCCCGGCGGAACCGCTTTGCCTAACACCGCTTGCAATGATGGCAATCCCAACACAGGGAATGATGTGTATGGTCCTAACTGCGTCTGTGCAGGGTTGTTGATAGACTGCTTGGGGGTTCCCGGCGGAACCGCTTTGCCTAACACCGCTTGCAATGATGGCAATCCCAACACAGGGAATGATGTGTATGGTCCTAACTGCGTCTGTGCAGGGTTGTTGATAGACTGCTTGGGGGTTCCCGGTGGAACGGCTTTACCAAACACCGCTTGCGATGATGGCAATCCCAACACGGGGAATGATGTGTATGGTCCTAACTGCGTCTGTGCAGGGTTATTAATAGACTGCTTGGGGGTTCCCGGCGGAACGGCTTTACCGGGCACTTCCTGCAACGATAGCAACCCGAACACGGGCAACGATGTGTATGGTGCCAACTGCGTCTGTGCAGGGCAGTTAATAGACTGTTTGGGCGTTCCGGGCGGCACTGCTTTACCCAGCTCTACCTGCGATGATGGCGATCCGAACACGGGCAACGATGTGTATGGTGCCAACTGTGTCTGTGCAGGGCAGTTAATAGACTGTTTAGGCGTTCCCGGTGGAACGGCTTTACCCGGCTCTACTTGTGATGATGGCAATCCCAACACGGAAAACGATGTGTATGATAGTAGTTGTATTTGTGTAGGTACGCCCGTCAACACTTTGTGCAACTTGGGGGCAACCATCAATGGTAATACCAATGTTTGTGCGGGTGCGGTGTTAGGAATTATAGCCACAGGAGGGAACCAATACCAATGGAGCGGACCCAACGGGTTTACCGCTAATGGAGGCGGCAGCATTTCCCGGTCTAATTCCAATGTGTCTATGAGTGGAACTTACACCGTAACTGTTACTAACAATGATTGTGTAGATGTGTTGAGTATTGATATCACAGTTCACCCAATACCGTCTGCTACCCTTAGCGGGGTGATTTCGGTCTGTTCCGGTGGAACCATCAGTCTTACAGCTCCTGCTGGTGCCACCTCCTATCAATGGAGCGGGCCGAATGGTTTTAGCACCAATACCGGTAACACCAACACACTTACACGAACCAATGCCACGACCACTATGGGCGGTCTATACAAAGTAACCGTTACCAATGCAGGTGGTTGTACGGCTACTGCTAGTAGAAGTGTATCGGTCAATGCACCAACTACTGCAACAGTTACAGGTGCTACAAGCATTTGCAGCAATGCAAACGTGGTGCTTACTGCCACTACCGCAGGCGTTGTTTATGAATGGACTGGGCCCTCAGGTTTTACTGCCGGTACCGCTACCATCAACACCCCTGCGGTAGCCGGTCAATATAAAGTAACGGTAACAAATGCCTTAGGCTGCATATCAACTGCCAGCAAAACAGTTACAGTAAATGCTGTACCGTTAGTAAGCATAACGGGTAATGTCGTTGTCTGCACAGGCAGTAAGATTTACCTAATTGCATCGGGCGGCAGTTCCTATAATTGGAGTGGCCCAAATGGTTTTACACAAGTTGGAACAGTTGTTAATCGAAACGCTGCTACTGTGACGATGAGCGGTCTTTATACGGTTACTGTTACCGGTTCCGGAGGTTGTTCGGCTTCAGCGAGCCTAGTAGTAACTGTAACAGATTGTAAAACAGGGGCAGAAGAACTCAACCTGCCTGTCCTGAGTGCCTATCCCAACCCAACAGAAGGCGCAACCAACATAACCTTTACCGCATCCAGCAATGAACAAGTACGGTTATCTGTATTCAATGTAGAAGGTAAAGAAGTGGCGGTGCTATTTAATGAAGTAACCAAAGCCCTTACTCAATACGAATTCGAGTTGGATATGAGTCCGCTACCTTCCGGCACTTATTACGCCGTTTTGAACCCTGCCAATGGACCGGCACAACAAATAAGGTTGATGATAGTGAGGTAATTCAATTGGCAATAGGCAATTAGTAATTTATGTTCCTAAACGCTTGTTGCAATTGCTCAACAAAAATCCCCTGTGCAATGGATAATCTCCCGGCACAGGGGATTTTTTTGTGCTTATTTCAATTTCGCTTTATGGAAACACTTCCTTTACTATTCTATTTTTTTCTCGGAGACATCCGAAGTCTGAAAGTCTTTAATCAAGCCCAAAGAAACTTTTTTTCTAAAAAATTTGTAGTTACCGAAAACAACACTAAATTTGCACTCGCTTACGGAGAAAGATAGTAAGCACTTATTCGGATCGGTAGTTCAGTTGGTTAGAATGCCGCCCTGTCACGGCGGAGGTCGCGGGTTCGAGTCCCGTCCGGTCCGCAAACAAACCCGTTGTAAGTCATTGATTTACAACGGGTTTTTGCTTTTTAACCGTTTTCGCAAACGCTGCTTCCGTACAGGTTGACCCTTTATCCTTTCCAATACAACCCGCCGCACATGAAAAACAGTGCCGAAGAAATCCAACATTTGCTGCAACTCATTAAAGCCGAGCGCGATGAGGAAATCAAGCAGTATGAACAATTGATAAAAGAAACCTCGATTGGAGAGCGCAGGAAGCGTGGCTTAACCTGGTATCCCGTTCAGATTGTCAACGAGGAGATAGGTTTGGGTGAGCAGTATATTTTGGAAATTCAACGCGCCTCGCATCTCGACGAAACCCATCAATTTCAATCGGGACAGACAGCGGCACTTTATAGCAATGCCTACGAAGGGGAACACCTGATGTTGCAAGGGGTGATTAAAAAGGTACGCGACAACAGTCTTTGGTTGGTGGTACGCAATGCCGATTTGCCCGAATGGTTGGGTGATGGCAAGTTGGGGATTGACTTGCTGTATAACGAAACGACCTACCGCGAGATGGAATTTACTCTGCAAAAACTGCTTAAAGCCAAAGACAGCGAGCGGTTGGGTCATCTTCGCGAGGTGTTGTTAGGTTATCGCGAGCCTTCTTTTTACGAAAAGTACCCCTATATCAGCTATTCCGATTTGAACGAATCGCAAAACCGTGCCTTGCAGCAGATAGCAATTGCCGATGATTTAGCCATTGTTCACGGCCCTCCGGGTACGGGTAAAACAACGACCTTGGTCAAAGCCATTCAACATGTTATCCACACAGAAAAGCAAGTGTTAGTGGCTGCCCCAAGCAATACGGCGGTTGATTTACTTAGTCTGAAATTGTTTCAAAAAGGGGTGCGGGTAACGCGCATCGGTCATCCGGCGCGGGTAAATGAGGATTTGCAACACCTCACCTTAGATTCCCAAATTACAAAGCACCCCGATTACAAACGCATGGTGCAAACCCGAAAGGAGGCCTTGCAATTAAAGTTGGAAGCCCGTAAGTTTAAACGCAACTTTGGTAAAGAGGAGCGCGAAGAGCGAAAACACTTGGAAGGCCAATCCCGGATGTTGTTGGAATATGCGCGGCAATTAGAAATATATATCCTCAACAGCGTGTTGGATAATGCCGAAGCGATTACCGTTACTTTGGTGGGTGCGGCACAACAGGTGCTTCGCGACCGCATGTTTGAAACGGTTTTTATTGACGAAGCGGCACAAGCCCTTGAGCCTGCCACTTGGATACCTATCTTAAAAGCAAAACGGGTTATTTTTGCCGGCGATCATTGTCAGTTGCCGCCTACAGTTAAGTCAACAGAGGCTATCAAGAAAGGCTTGAACCTGTCCTTGTTTGAAAAGTGCATCAAACGCACAAAGGCACATACGATGCTTGAAACACAATACCGCATGAACGAAAAAATCATGCAATTTTCGAGCGAAGTATTTTACCAAACCAACCTGACAGCCCATCCTTCGGTGGCACAACATGCCCTAACTCCTCTTGCGGATAGTGCTTACCCTGAACTAAGCAAACCGTTTGAGCTTATTGACACGGCCGGATGCGGCTTTGAAGAGGTGCAAAACCCACAAACGATGAGTTTGAGTAATCCGCAAGAGGCGGCACTCTTGCTCAAATACTTGTCTCAAATTATGGAAGCCCTTGAGTTTGAACAGCCGGACAGCGCAGGTGAAGTTAGCATCGGCATCATCGCTCCGTACAAAGAACAAGTGCGTCTGATAGCAACCGAAATTCAACATTATGAAACCTTGGTGAAATACCTGCCCAATATCTCGATTGATACGGTAGATGGGTTTCAGGGGCAGGAGCGCGACATCATCGGCATGAGTATGGTGCGCAGCAATGACCGTGGGGAGATAGGATTCTTGTCCGATGTCCGGCGCACCAATGTGGCGATGACGAGAGCCAGAAAAAAACTGATTATGACCGCCGACAGTGCCACGTTGGCCGTCCACCCTTTTTACAAAAAGCTATTGGACTATATAGACCAAATAGATGCTTATCGCAGTGCTTGGGAATTGTTGTACTAAGATTTTTGCAAGACAGAAATAATGTTCTGTCTTGATCGGCTTGTTACTATACTTGTTCCAAAGTTTGCCTGTGGTTTACCCACGCTTACATCCCCTCTTTACCTATCGGCAAGGAGGGGATTTGCTTTAACTTAACAAGCACACGAATGATTTTTGTTTTGCGATTGTTGATTTGTTCTCAAAAGTAGGTATAAGGCTTCGGATGATTGTTCGTCAATTTCATCAAAAACTCCATCCGCCTTGTCAAAAAACCTTTCCGCCTCGTCAAAAATTCGTTCCGCTTCGCCAAAAAATCTTTCCGCCTTGTCAAAAAACCTTTCCGTCTTGTCAAAAACTCTTTCCGCCTCGTCAAAAATACTTTCCGCCTTGTCAAAAACCTTTCCGCCTCGTCAAAAAACCTTTCCGCCTCGTCAAAAACTTTTTCCGCATTGTCAAAAATTCTTTCCGCTTCGTCAAAAACTCCATCCGTCTTGTCAAAAATTCTTTCCGCTTTGTCAAAAACTCCATCCGTCTTGTCAAAAACTCTTTCCGCTTTGTCAAAAACTCCATCCGTCTTGTCAAAAACTCTTTCCGCCTCGTCAAAAATACTTTCCGCCTTGTCAAAAAATCTTTCCGTATTATCAAAAAACCTTTCCGCTTCGTCAAAACGTTTTTCGGGGTTGTACACAGTTTTTCCTGATTAATCGGCAACGAAACGAGTTTGTAATGGCATAAAAAAAGCCTTTTGAAAAGGGTTGCTTTCAAAAGGCTTTAGGTTTAAACTTTAAAAAATTATTATGGAGCTGACGGTGGGGTGTTATGTTTCTGAGAATTTAGTTGTTTCAGGTTTTTACTGAAATTGAGTCTATCGCGTTTGGAATGGTCTGTATCAAAAGCGACTGTGGCAATTTTGGAAACAGCGATAGCTTTACGATAAATTTCGTTGATTGCTTTGACTGCTTCGGAAGAAATATTTTTTCTTGCTCCTTTTGCAGTTTCTTGAGAGATGTTTGCAGCTTTGAGTGTAGCAAAATAGTCGGTAACATTGGTAATGACGGAGTTGGGTATGCCGGCAGCATTGAGTTCTGTTTGTAGTGCCGGAGTCATATTGACCTTGAACTTGGTTAATAACTCCACAAAAGCTTCCTGATCTTTTCTTTGAACGGCTTTATAATGCTCTGAAAATCCGAGTTGGGTTAGGATTTCGTTTTCCCTTGTTTTGTTTTTATAAAAATCTATTTCGAGTTGGGTTTTAAACATGAGCAGCGCTTTTGAGGCAGGGTTCATTAAACCATAAATGGCAATAGTGGCTTCTCTCAACTCTTTGGCATTATCTACCCCAAGTGCAGAGGAGTAAACGCCATGAATTTCGTCAATAAAGTCGGAAAAATAGGGTTCCGCCCATTGAGGTCTGTGTACAATAATGTCGGCTTCGAGTTTAATTGCATTTACTGCAATTGTTTCGCTAACAATGAGTACCTCAACGTCTTTTGCTTTGTAAATTCTTGAATTTTTAGGCATGTCTGTAAAATTCAGGTGGTTAATAAACTGAATTATTCGGCGGGGGATGGAGGGTATTGGATTCGATAGTCGAATATAATTGTATTTTAGAACGGAAAGGATTTAAAAAAGGTTGCCGAAGGGATAAGTTTTATTCACATTTCATCCCATTACATTAGCCAAAAGAACAAGTTCCAAAAAGAATAGAACGCGGATGACACGGATTTTTTCTTTATTGCTTTAAAAATCTGCGTTTATCAGCGTTGCTTACATCCGGTGCTCCAAAAAGAATAGAACGCGGATGATACGGATTTTTTCCTTGTTGCTTCAAAAATCTGCGTTTATCAGCGTTGCTTGCATCCGCTTTATCAGCGTTCTAAAAACAATAGAACGAGTATAAAAAAGAATAGAACGCGGATGACACGGATTTTTTCTTTATTGCTTCAAAAATCAGCGTTCATCGGCGTTGCTTGCATCCGCTTTATCAGCGTTCTAAAAACAATAGAACGAGTATAAAAAAGAATAGAACGCGGATGACACGGATTTTTTCTTTATTGCTTCAAAAATCAGCGTTCATCGGCGTTGCTTGCATCCGCTTTATCCGCGTTCTAAAAAAGAATAGAACATGGATTTTTTCTTTGTTGCTTCAAAACCGCTTGCTATCCGCTATTTATCAGATACCAGCGATTCTAACCCAAACAACTGCCGCAGGTATCCGTTCAGGAACATTCCTTGTGGGTCGAGTTGTTTGCGGACGTTTAAGAAATCGTCCCATTTGGGGAAAAGGGGGCGCAGGTCTTTACCGGCCATTCCATGTAATTTACCCCAATGCGGACGGCCTTGGTGATTGCGGCAGATGCTTTCCATCACACCAAAATAGTGTTGATAGGGCATCCCTTTATAGGTATGGAAAGAAATATGCGCCGAGGTTCTGCCGTAAGCAGGACTTAGGTATATGTCGTCTGCTTTGAGGAAGCGGTTTTCTAAGGGAAAATGCACTTGAAAACGGTAATGTTCAAACGCATCTACTACTTCGAGCAGAGTGTCCTTAAACTCCTCAATAGGGATATTGTACTCCATTTCGTTGAACTTCACATGCCTTGGGGTGGCGTACACCTTGTGACTCCAATTCGTTTTACTGAAAGGACCTACCAATACAGAACTCAGCTTAGCCACCTTTGACGATAGTTTGGGAGCGAGGCGGGTAATTTCGCTGACTGCACCAAAGATGCCGTTTTCAATCACCATACCATTTATAAAGTCGCTGACCGGATTGTCCTGTACCGGCCCATCGGAGATATTGCTGAACTTTGTTTGGCAAACGGAAGAGTATGGGAACCAATAAAACTCAAAATTCCGGTTGTGGGCATTGTAGTTATCCAAATTGGCCAAGCAAGATTGGAGGTCTTCTTTATCGGCAGTGTAATTGAGTTTGTAAGCGGGCACACATTGCAAAGTGAGTTTTGAGATAACCCCCAACGCCCCTAATGATACCTGTGCGGCTTTGAAAATGTTTTGGTTTTGGGTTTCCGAACATTCAATCACCTCTCCCGATGCACTGACAATGGTTAGTCCTATGACCTGAGTAGGGATAATCCCAAAGTCGAGACCCGTTCCATGTGTTCCGGTGCTGACTGCTCCGGCAATAGATTGGCGGTCAATATCGCCTAGGTTTTCCATGGCCAACCCTTCGTTAAAAAGGAGTTGTGTGAGTTGATGGATTTTTGTTCCGGCATATACGGTTGCCTGCATCTTGGCATGATCAACGCTTTCTATCCCTTGGTAATTATCGAGCGAAAGCAGTTCCTGATCTGTTTCGCAAAGGGGTGTCCACGAATGACCGGAGCCGACCATGCGCATTTTTCGATTTTTGGCAGCGCAATGTTTTACCCTATCTACGATTTCTTGTTCTGAGGCGGGCATACGCACCTTTAGCGGTTTGTAACTGACAATGCCGCTCCAGTTCTTCCAATTTTTTTTAGACATGATTTAAGTGGGGTAAAGGATAGTGGTGGTGGTGCTTTTTCGTTATTCCGACTAATTAAGACTGTTTTTGAACAACTCAATTGGTCTTTCTTCGGCAACGGGTAATCCATCTTCCTTGTTATCGGTGAGCAAAAAAAGAGCATCGTCTTCATCGGGTATCACCTCACAGGGCATTGAGACGGTAAAAATAGAGCCGTGCGGTTGGTTATCCGAAACCCTGATAGAACCTTTGTGTAACTCGGTCAATTGTTTGACCAGATACAAGCCCAGTCCGGTGCCTTTTGTTTTTCGGGTATCTTCGCTGCCTACGCGGTAAAACTTTCTGAATATTTTGCTTTTCTCTTTGTCGTCAATACCGATACCCAAATCGGCTACTTTTAGAATAGCTGTTTTGTTGTGTGCTTTGAGGGATACGGTAATGGGAAGGTTAGCCGGCGAATATTTGAGGGCGTTTTCTATCAAATTGATGACAATTGAAGACAAAGTCATACGGTCGCCGGTAATAAAGATATCGGGACTAATATAGGCATCAATCACCCTGCCAAGTGCTACGGCATCTTTCATCTGATTGACGGTTTCGGCAACTAATTTTGAAAAGTCAACCTCGTCATTTGCCAATTCGATGGATTGGTTATCAATTTTGGCAGCCATCAATATATTTTCTACCAATCCCTGTAACCGGTCGGCATCTTTGAGCGAGTTGTTGAGCAATTTTTTCTGTACATCGCGGTCTAAATTACCCCTCTTGAGCAGGGTTTCTAAGCCAAGCCGAATACTTGCAACGGGCGATTTGAGTTCGTGGGTAATAGAAAGCAGAAAATTTCGCTGTTGCCGGTTGAGCATGATTTCAGAACGAATACCGGTATGCAGTTGGTAGGTAGCCAAAACGATGATGATTAGAAACACCAGCCCTTCTATTAAAATCGTATATTTTTTGGACAAATAGTCGCGGTAAGCATCTTTGTATGTCGCTGCTTTGACCACCTCATCGGGGTTAAGGTTCGCCTGTTTATAGATTAGCTCTTCCTTTTCTACGGTGATGTTTAAAATCGTTTGCAGGTTGGTTACATGAAACCAAGTCCACCACGAAAAACAGGCGACTACATAAATGACAAGCACATAAAAAATCACTAAGGGGCGGAATATTTGCTTGAGATTGGGCATGATGAAGGAGGTATATAAGGGTGTGGTTGGGTTAGCTTAAAAACGAATATTCAAAGGTAGTGGTAATTACGTAATTTCCAATAGCAGGCATCTAATTATTTGTAATAGGCTTTAGACATAAGACTTTAGACAGAAGACAGAAGACAAAAGAAAGAAGAAATTAGACTTTAGAATGTAGATAGAAAACCAAGGCAATTGTATAGGGTTTAAATTCTTGGAGGGGTTAGTTGTAGCTTAACGAAAGGCAGTCATTCCATTGAAATTCAACTTCTTGAAGTGTGGGTTCTTCGGGTTAACGGTTAATTTTTAGAGGTTAGTTGTGAAATGATGCCCGAAGTTGGTTTACAAATCTAAAGTGAATTGTTGACCTTTCTCCGCCATTCGGAGTAACAAGGCGGGCGGCTCGAACCTATGTCCGAAACGGTTCGCCAAGTCTTTAGCCCGAAGCACAAATTTTTGGATGCCGTAAGCATTGATATACTGTATAGTGCCGCCGTGGAAGGGGGCAAAACCCCAACCGAAAATGCTGCCCAAATTGGCATCGGCAATGCTCATCACCACGTTTTCCTCCAAACAACGCACGGTTTCGATGCTTTGAATAAACAACAGACGGTCTATCAGGTCTTGTAGGGGTAGTTGATTGGGTTGGGTGGGGAAATGTTGGGTTAACTCCGTCCAAAGATGTTTTTTACCATCAGTGGGGTAATCGTAAAAGCCTTTACCCGACTTCTTCCCTCCTCTCCCCAATGTTTTCACCATTTTTTCCAACAGATAATAGGCTGTTGTTTTTTCGTACTCCAACCCCGCAGCTTCCATGTCTTTACGGGTTTGCTCGCGAATGTCATAGACCAACGAAAGCGAAACTTCGTCTAGCAGGGCGAGGGGCGCAACGGGCATTCCGGCTTGCAAACCTGCCGACTCGATCAAACGGGGATGTTGCCCTTCGGCGAGCAAGGTCGCTCCTTCCATGACGTAAGTGGCAAAGACGCGCGAGGTGTAAAATCCACGGCTGTCGTTGACCACTATCGGCGTTTTTTTTATTTGCAACACATAGTCAAAGGCTTTGGCCAAGGTTTGCGGAGATGTTTGTTTACCCAAAATAATCTCTACCAACTGCATTTTATCCACCGGCGAAAAGAAGTGCAGACCGATGAACTGCTCCGGCCGGGCAGATTGTTGGGCAAGGCCGGTAATGGGAAGCGTGGAAGTATTGGAAGCAAAAACGGCATCGGCGGGTATTTGCTTTTCAGCCTCTTGGGTTACTTTGGCTTTCAGTTGCCGGTCTTCAAAAACGGCTTCGATGATTAAATCGCAGTGCTGCAAATCATCGGGCGAGGCGGTGGGGGTAATGCGTTGTAGAATGGCATCCCGCTTATCGGCAGTTATTTTTCCTTGTTGAACCTGCTTTTCCAAGAGTTTTGCGGAGTACTCCTTCCCTTTTTGTGCCTGCTCCAAGTTTATATCTTTGATGACCACTTCTATTCCCGCCATAGCACTGACGAATGCAATTCCTGCCCCCATCATACCTGCCCCCAAAATACCAACTTTATGGGTTTTATGGGGAGGGAAAGATTGCGGGCGGCTACTGCCCTGCGTGATGGCGTTTAACTGAAACCAAAAGGCATTGATCATATTTTCGGCCACCTGACCGTGCAGGAGTTGGGTAAAATAACGCGACTCGATGCGGCTAGCGGTATCAAAATCCACCATAGCCCCTTCAACGGCGACATTCATAATGGCCTGCGGGGCGGGGTAATTGTTGTAGGTTTTTTTGGTGAGCATGGCGGGAGCGACAGCCAACATTTGAACGATTTTAGGATTTTTGGCATCTCCGCCGGGCATACGGTAATCGGGGGCATCCCAAGGCTGTTTGGCGTTTGGATTGGCTTCTATCCATGCGGTTGCTTGTTGCAACATATCGGCCGTATCGGTCGCAAGGGCATGGATCAACCCGTTTTTGAGCGCATCTTTAGGGCTTAACTTCTTACCTTCCATGAGCAAGGGCAAAGCGGCCTGTAACCCGATAAGGCGAACCAACTTGACCACGCCCCCCGCACCGGGCAACAAACCCAACGTAACTTCGGGCAGACCTATCCGAATGCGCTCGTCATTTAGGGCGATGCGGTAATGACAGGCTAAGGCCAATTCATAACCGCCGCCCAAGGCCGAACCATTGATGGCCGCCACGACCGGTTTACCGATGGTTTCCAACAATCTGAACAGAGCTTTCAGTTGTTCGGATTCTTTGAAAATGGCATCGGGTTGGTGGCGGAGGCCGTAAAGATATTCCAAATCACCACCGGCCATGAACGTGCTTTTGTTGGAAGTGATGATGATGCCTTTCACTTGTTGGTTAAGTTTCAATTCCTGCAAGGTTTTGTAAAAGGCGTCGGCAAATTGGGCATTGATGATGTTTGCCGATTTTTCGGGATGGTCTAAGGTGATGATGGCGATATGGTCTGGTAAGATATCGTAGTATAACATGCCGTTGGTTTGTTGATTTTATTGGTCAGTATTTGGATGAATGGTTTGATGATTTACGAGGGGCAGACTTTTCTGTACAAATGTTGATGTGAAACACAGCAGTTTGATGAACAACCGAACTGTCGTAGGAGCATGTTACCCCTGTTTTTAGCAAGGTGCCGGTATGCACGGTACATTCTTACTTTCTATACAAACATTGCCATTTGTTCATTGCTGATAGGTGTCATTTCGTTGATAAAATTGTCCCACAAGTTCAAGGTTAAATTGAGTCCATATTTCTTATTCAGCATTTCAAGTTCTGTTTGCAGGGTTGATTTGTATATTTGTTTTGCTAATTCTAAAAGGTCAATTCTCATTAAAACATCTTTTGTGAAAGTCCTTTTAGCATCTGTAAAAGTAATTGATTGTAAAAATTGTACAGTGGTTTCGGAATTTAAAAGTATTAGTGAATAAACTGCAAATTCGATTTTGTCAAATCCTATAAAATAACAAGTGTCGTCCAGCATTACCGGTTTCTTGTCTTGTGGAAGAACAAGGGTAAAATGAAAGGTTTTGTAAAGTCCCGAAATGGCCACTTTAAAAGGTTTGAAAGAATAGTCGCCAATGCCGAATATAGAAAATAGGGGTTTGTTGTTGTAAATACTCGATTTTCTTGCATCAAAATTTGCTTGATGTTGCATTAAGTATAGATAGGTTTTTGGGTATTCCGTCTTGATGTATTTAGTTTCTTGCCCCACTTTTCTTTGAGTAACAATGGTAAACTTTCTTGTCTGATTGATAACTGTATTTTTGAGGTCGGAACTTTTAAGGATCCCGTAAACTAACCCGTCTTCTAATTTTACCGCTTCATTCAATCCATTTACATAATGTTCGCCCACTTTGTCTAACTCCATCACCGTGGAGCAATCGTGTTTTAATCCTTGTCGCCAAATAAAAGGACATTTACCGTCAATTTCTTTTGTGTGAATGTATGTGTCAATGTTTGAAACAAATTTATCGTTTAACCAACCAAATTTAAGTTGGGAATTTTGATTGTCGTAAAAGTTAAATTCTGTGCAATCATAAGCCGGTAGCGTGTTTAGTTGGCAATAAAACAGTGCCGCTTCTACCGAAACATTGAACTCCTTTTTACTGTCAATGACCTGTTTCTCGATAGATGAAATGTTGTAACGGTTTTTGTTTTGGTCAAAAACGATATTTTTAATAACCGAATTTTTGACCAACAACAATAGATTGCCTTTCATGTTTTGAAAGGTTTCAATCATCGTCAGCGTAATAAATTCGGCAATGTCAAAATTGCCTTTGCCTGTCATTGCGTCCAACCCGCTATGATTTTTAAAATTGGTTTTTTTAGGAAGATTAGATGAGTTAAGGCTTCCCAATTTTGAATTGGTTACCCAAGGCGGATTTCCAATGACCAAAACATCTTTGTTAACATTTTTTTTGGCTATTTCCTTAAAATCAAAATCAAAAACATTGCAATGAACAATAGATATTTCGGGTTTGTTGGCGGTTGGGTTTGCAAGAAAAAAGTCTATGATGCTAAATTTAGTTTCCCAAATATAAGGCTTGTAAATTTCGATGCCGAAAATAGATTTGATGTTTTCAAAGTTGCGCAAGGAAGCAATTATGAAATTCCCTTTCCCACAAGTCGGCTCAATGACTATTTCAGGTGAAATCTTTTTTGAAGCTAAATGTAAGGTTACTTTATTGGTTAAATCTGAATTGGTTTGAAAGTCGCCGTATTCTGCTCTGTCAGGCTCTGCAACAAGTTGAAGCGTTTCAGAAAGCACCTTTTTTAGTGTTTCTAATTCTTCATTGTTTTCAAAAAAATGTTTGACACCAAAGGCATCATATATTTTTTGATTTGCCATTTCAAAAGTGGCAATGTTTTTCAGATGGCTAAATAGGAAATCTGAAACGGGTCCGGAAATATTAGCTTCAAATACTTTTTTCATTGAGGTTTGTTATAGCTTACGACTTTGGTAATACCGGTTACTTCATCGGTAAGGGTTACAATTCTCTGATATTGTAATCTCCATTGCAGCGCATTGGAAATTGTTAAAAATCCCTGTTCGGGTGGTGTTTTTAAGATTTGCTCGGCTAATTTTGATAACGTTATTTCGTCTGCCGGAATGTTTTTGTCTTGTAAATAAGCCATAATATCGGCTTCATTGGCATTGTCTTTAACCATCTCTCTTAAACGAAAAGTGGTTGTGTAATCGGCAGTTCTTTCTTTTGCCACAAATGAACAACTTACAAAATTCAAAGTCGCTGTCTTGCTTGTAGGGTCATCTGTTTTGTCGTAAACGAAAACCAACAGATTGTACCCAAGTCCGAAAACTTTCTGTTTAGCGTCTTTGAATGGGCAAGAGGATTGAGGTTGTTTGATTGAAGTTACTTTAATGTCAGTTAATATGTCGTCAGAAGGGAGGTCAACACCACTTGCTGAAGAGCCAATCGCAACTTCGAATTTGTCTCTTAACTGTTTTTGAAATTTTTGTTCAATAAGCGTCCCAACGGCTTTGCCGTCAGTTACTCCAAAGAGTTCTTTGTGCTGAAATTTCGATTGTTCAACACAAAAAATTTGGGCTTCTTTTACTAAATTTTCTATCGTTAGTTTTTGCTTCATGCTCGGTCTAAATATCTTTCGCTAAGTTAATGTTTTTAGCGTTCCCATCTGTCCTGTCAGGTCGCCAAGATTTACATAAAAAATGTGATGTCGGTTGTCATGTTCGATGGTTGCGGAATTATCATTGCATTGGGTATAACGGTTTAATTTATATTACTGTAAGGAAAAAACAGCTACACCCGCTCAATAATTGTAGCAACCCCCATGCCTCCGCCGACACATAGGGTAATGAGGGCGGTGCGAAGGTTTCGGCGTTCCAACTCGTCCAACACCGTTCCTACGAGCATCGCTCCTGTTGCGCCGAGCGGATGACCCATTGCAATGGCTCCACCATTGACGTTCAGGGCTTCATTGGGAATATCCAAATCTCGTTGAAATTTGAGGACGGCTGCGGCAAAGGCTTCGTTCATTTCCCAAAGGTCAATGTCCTTGGGGATCATACCGGCTTTGTCCAATACTTTTCGGGCGGCGGGGGTGGGGCCTTGCAGCATGATGGTTGGCTCATCGGCGACCACGGCGGTGGCGATTATGCGCGCTCGTGGGGTTAACCCCATGGACAAACCTTTTTCCTTGCTGCCTACCAATACCAGTGCGGCACCGTCAACAATGCCAGATGAGTTGCCGGCGGTATGGACATGGTGGATGGTTTCGACATCGGGATAGTGCAATTGGGCGACTGCATCGAAACCGAGTTCACCTAACATGGTAAAAGAAGCGGGAAGGGCGGCGAGGGCTTCCATCGTAGTATCGGGGCGGATATGCTCGTCATGTGCCAAAATGAGCAGGCCGTTTTGGTCATAAACAGGCACGATGGACTTGTTGAAATAACCGTTTTGAGCGGCATGGGCGGCGCGTTGTTGCGATTGCAGGGCGTAGGCATCCACTATTTGCCGCGTAAAACCCTCTCGGGTGGCGATGAGGTCGGCACTAATGCCCTGTGGAACAAATCCCAAACGGCGGTTCACCTCCGGGTCGCTCATCCATGCCCCGCCATCGCTCCCCATCGGCAGGCGCGACATAGACTCAATACCTCCCGCAACCACCAAATCTTCCCAACCGGAGCGAATTTTCATGGCGGCAAGATTGACCGCTTCCAAGCCCGATGCGCAAAAGCGGTTCAACTGCATCCCTCCTATTTTCTGACTCCATCCGGCATACAGCACCGATGTTTTGGCAATATCGGCCCCCTGCTCGCCAATGGGGGTTACGCAGCCCAACACCACATCATCCACTTCAGCGGTGTCGAGTTGATAGCGTTGTTGGAGATTGCGGTACAAAGTGGCTAACAACTCGATGGGCTTTACCTCATACAGCGAACCGCTTTTTTTACCCCGTCCGCGAGGGGTTCTGATGGCATCAAAAATATAGGCTTGTCGTATCATGGGGGATGTTTTTAGACTTTGGGGAACAATTTTGTTTGGCGGCGCAAAATACTTCGATTTTGCGAATTTTCGCTTGGAAATGTTTTTATCGAGATTGCAGGCTATACTTTATTTTTAACCGTACCTTTGCTATACAGCACAAAAATGATCATTTTAAACCTCCAAGAAAATATGAAGAATCTTAAAATTTGGACAACCCTTGTTGTCTTGCTTTGCAGTGGTGTTTTCAATTTACAAGCACAGTCCCTGCCTACTGAAATGCGGATTTCCGATGATGGGCTTCGACTGACCACCGGCGGATTGCCCGCTACCGGTTTTTACGACGAGGCGGTTATCAATACCTTTGAACTAACCTTTGAGCAGACCAATTACTGGAATTTACTGACTTCCAATTACGCCTCCGGCACAGACCTTGCCGCCACGCTCACCATCAACGGTTATACCCTGCCCAATCCGGTAGGGGTGCGATTTAAGGGGCAAACATCTTATATGAATACGACTTCCTCGCAAAAAAAGTCTTTCAACATCAGTTTGGAATTTGGTGGGGTCGAACAAAACTACGGGGGCTATAAAACCTTTAACCTGAATAATTGCTTCGACGACGCTTCTTTTGTGCGCGAGGTATTTTATTACCACCAAAACCGCAAACATATTCCCTGCGCCAAGGCGAACTATGTGCAGTTGTTTATCAACGGTCAAAACTGGGGCCTATATCCGAGCATCCAACAACTCAACGGCGATTTTTATTCCCAATGGTTTATGAGCAACAACGGCACTAATTGGCGGGCTTTGAAAACCATTTCGGGTGGCCCGGGCGGACCCGGCGGCGGGTTTGGTGCAGGGTCTTCTTCCATCAATTGGTTGGGTTGGGACACCACCGTTTACAAAGGGTACTATGTGATGAAAACTTCGCACAAGCCAAATCCTTGGGACGACTTGGTGAACACTTGCTATGAGTTGAACAACCCACCCCTAACCGATTTGCCCGAAACCTTGAAATACACCTTAGATATTGACCGTACCCTTTGGTTTTTGGCGCACGAAATCATTTTTTCAGACGACGACGGTTATGCACACAAAGGAGGGATGGACTACTATGTATATTACGAACCCGAAACGGGACGCATTGTGCCGCAGGAGTATGACGGCAATACTTGCATGAAAGTGAACAATGCTTCGTGGAGTCCTTTCTACCATGCCGATGACGTTAAATTTGCCCTGCTCAATCGCCTTTTAGCAGTGCCCGAATTTCGGCAGCGTTACCTAGCCCATGTTCGCACCATCATTCAGGAAAGCCTGAACCAAGCCGAGGCCGATGCGCAACTCGAAACGTACTACAACCTTATCAACACGTTGGTCGAAAATGATACCAAGAAACTTTATACCTATACGGCTTTTGTGAATGAAAAAAACGTGCTCAAAAATTTTATTCAACAGCGCAGGACCAACCTCAATGCCAATGCCGAGGTCAACGTTACCGGGGTAACAATCGGCGAGGTGGCTTACAGCACCAACGGCATTAACTACCTGCCGCCCAACGCCGGCGAGCCTGCCAAAATAACCGCCGCCGTGAGTGGTAATCCCGGGGTCAATAAGGTCATGCTCTACTACGCCACCGGTTATGTGGGTGCTTTTGACCGTATCCAAATGTTCGACGATGGGCTGAACGGCGATGACCTTGCCGGCGATTCCATTTATACCGCCTATACGCCCGGATTTCCCAATGCCACCTTGGTGCGGTTTTATATCGAGGCCATTGCCAACAATACGCCCAAAACCGCTACCTATATGCCTGTGGGTGCCGAGCACGATGTGTTTGTTTATCGCGTCAACTTGTCGAGCTATGTGCCCGCCCCCGTTACCATCAACGAAGTCATGGCCTCCAACACCACCTCCGCTACTGACGAAGCCGGTGAATATGACGACTGGATCGAACTCTATAACAATGCCGATGTGGCATTAGACCTCAGCGGGTGGCACCTGACCGACAACCCCAACGACCTGACCAAGTGGACGTTTGCAGCCGGTACGAGCATAGAACCCGGCGGGTATCTCATTGTTTGGGCTGACGAAAGTGGAAGTCAGGGCAGTTTGCACGCTAATTTCAAACTCTCTTCAGAAGGTGAAACGCTTTACCTGGTCCATCCCGATTTGAACATTGCCGAAGAAGTGGTCTTTAGCACCCAACAAACCGATATGGGCTATGCCCGCGTGCCCAACGGCACGGGTGATTTTACCATCCAAGCCCCCACCTTTGGGGCCAATAACAACTTGGTTCAAGTAGGAGTGCCGTCCGGCAATGCCCTTACTTCTGTCCTCCTCTACCCAAATCCCGCCCGAAACCTCGTTCAGGTTACTTTGAACGACCCCACCCCACAACTGCTCACGATTTACAACCTTACCGGCCAAACCCTATATCAGGCAGAAGTTTCGGGTACTCGCGACATCAGTTTGCAAAACTTCCTGCCCGGTTTGTATTTGGTCCAAGTGGGTAATGAAGTTTTGAAATTGGTGGTGAGGTAAGGGAGGATAGTCTATTCTAAACAAATTGTTGCCTTTAAGAATAATCGCGCCGGTTTTGTAACTATTTAGGAACATTGTTCTGTTGGCAAATACTGACATAAGTTCATTCCCTTCAAACCATATTTGATTTATTTCAAAATAATTATCAGCGAAAATCGGCGAAATCTGCAGGACAAACTACACTACTATTTAAATGACAATAGTTCGTTAAAAATCAGTGAGCTATTGTCATAATTAACCTTTACAAAATCGTGATAAAGTTTGGTAATCAATTTGCCATCGAAACCTTATTACCTTAGTAACAGAGTAATTTCCAATCATCAACCTTATTACCTTATTGCCTTATTCCCATGATAATAAGGTAATAAGGTTGAGAAATTACTTGATGACATGTTGTTACTAAGGTAATAAGGTTTTTATTCAATTGTTGATTGACCGTATTTTTGACATCTCTGATGATGATTGTGAGTTATCAAAAAATCAACCCAACATCTTTGATCACTTATTTTTGGGCTGTTATGCCGCTTAATTGATAACGAACTATTTAAATGACGCAAAGGGGCTAAACAATTACCCGGTTTTTACTAAATAAAAAATGCCCGCAGGGAAATCTTATTCCTTGCGGGCATTTTTTGGGTTGCTTAATATACTCTATAAACCGGAGGCAACTATGATAGAAACAGGGTCGGAAAACAAACCGACTTGTTTGTCATCAACTTTGTAAATGGCTTTAAAAGTCCAGGTTTCGGGAGGAGCACCTTGAGGCAAGTTAATCGGCATTTCGAAAGGTGGGCGCATGTCGTTTGCCAAAAATACAAATTCTTCACCCTGTCTTTTGCTGATATAGATATCTATGGATGAGAAACGTTCTTTTTTCCATTTCAAAATCACTTGATTGGCGGTGGACAATACGGTGATTAAAGGCTTGGCTGTATTGTAGTCGGG
>CALCIK010000083.1 GCA_937907475.1 uncultured Bacteroidota bacterium
AGAACAGGAAAAAAAGCACGAAGTGCTTAAATCTGAATAGCCATAGGTGCAACCTGTGGGAGAAAAGGAAAGGCAGTTCAACCGCTTCGCGGTTGTGTGGTTAGTTAGACGTTTTTTCCCTGCATTTCATACAGGGTTATTCAAATTAAATCCCTTCGGGATTTTGAACCAAAAACCAATTATTGTAGTAAATTTACGACCTTTCCGATGAGAAAGTAAATATTGTAGAGAACAGGAAAAAAAGCACGAAGTGCTTAAATCTGAATAGCCATAGGTGCAACCTATGGGAGAAAAGGAAAGGCAGTTCAACCGCTTCGCGGTTGTGTAGTTAGCAAGACGTTTTTCCCCTGCATTTCATACAGGGTTATTCAAATTAAATCCTTTCAGGATTTTGAACCAAAAACATTTTTTACCAACTTTGCTACCAGTCCGAAGAAGAAATTATATTTGTGAGGAAGTAGAAAAAGCCCGAAGGGCTTTAATCTGAATAACCACATGTGAAACCTGTGGGGCTGATGAGAAAATAAAGCAAACAACTCCGAAGGAGTTGAATTAAAATAAAAACATGAAAACATGAGCACTTTTACCCAAATTCTTTATCAAATTGTCTTTAGCACAAAAAACAGAGAGCGTACACTTACAAAGAATAACAGAGTAGAGCTATTCAATTACATTGGCGGTATACTTAAAAACAAAAACTGTCATTTGTACCGAATAAATGGAGTTGAAGATCATTTACACATCGTTACACACATACATCCCACAATTTCATTATCATCGTTGGTAAAAGACATTAAATTAGCAAGTTCCTCGCATATTAAAGAGAATAATCTATTTGAAGAGTTTACAAGTTGGCAAGTAGGGTATGGGGCATTTACATACAGCATAAAGGAAAAAGACAGGTTAATAGAATATGTTAAAAACCAAGAAGAACATCACAAAATAATAACCTTCAGAGAAGAATATATTGAATTGCTTCTCGAACAAGAAATTGAGTTTGATGAAAAATACTTGTTTTAGACTTTCAACCGCTTCGTGGTTGTGTTTTATAGTTATGTACCTTTCACTGCATTTCATACAGTGTTATTCAAATTAAATCCTTTTAGGATTTTTCATCGAAAGCCAATTAGTGTAGTAAATTTACGACCTGACTAAATGGATGGAAAAAAGCCCGAAGGGCTTTAATCTGAATAGCCATAGGTGCAACCTATGGGAAATTGATGAGAAAAGGAAAAAAGCCCGAAGGGCTTTAATCTGAATAACCACATGTGAAACCTGTGGGAAATTGATAAGAAAAGGAAAAAAGCCCGAAGGGCTTAAATCTGAATAGCCATAGGTGAAACCTATGGGAAATTGATGAGAATAGGAAAAAAGCCCGAAGGGCTTTAATCTGAATAACCACATGTGAAACCTGTGGGAAAAAAACCTGTGGAAAAGGAAACCAATTCACGGTTGTGCAGTTTTCAATCCCATCCCAAAACTCGCCAATCAACACAATTCTTAAACTATACCCCCAACTAAGTTCGACTGTGTTGTTTCTAAATCCCTAAGATATTGTATATTTGCAACAACGGATGTTGGATGGCAAGCCTAATGTGGTTGGATAAAAGCAATCAACTTGCATCCATATTTTAGTTACCCGCAACCTGTTTGGAAAGTGCTAACTTGAAAGAATATTGAATTGAATATGCAATTTACACGAACACTACTGATAATTCTTTTGCTGACATTATTTGCTCAACCAAATTTATTGGGGCAGACAGTTGACAGGCTTTTTTCAAGAACTGAATTGCATAGAGATTTAAATGTTTTGAGAAACAGGTACGAAAGCAATCTTGCAAATGTCTATCTCTATTCGTCAAAACAACGGTTAGACAAGGTCTTTGACAGTTTGTATGTAAACATTGAGCCTATGACAGAAATGGAGTTTTACCGTTACATCACTCCACTCTCATCGCTCATCAAAGACGGACATTCCAACATCTTTCCAAGCAAACATACGACACAGGAACATAATCAAAAGTCAAAATTTTTCCCCTTCAACATTTATTGGGCAGACAATAAAATGTTTATCACCCAAAATCTTTCGGCTGATACAAGTATTCCTATCGGCACGGAAATTTTATCAATAAACGAAGTCAGCGCAAAAGAAGTAATGACCTATTTGCTAACTCGACAGGTGAGAGATGGCAACAATGAAAATTATGCTTTGTGGGTACTCAATAATTATTTCAGAGAATATTACAGCTACCATTTTGGACACCCGAACACTTATTTATTAACGATAAAAACGGCAAACAACACTGAGAAGCAGGTAAATATCGAAGCTCTTTCGAAGCAGGCAATTTCGTCAAACAAAACCACAAGATATTTGCAACAGCAAAATGAAGAAGCAGGTTATTTAAGCATTGACAACACCTCAAACACAGCTTTTTTCACCATAAAGACATGGGACAACAAAAAACTAAAAAAAGAAATTGACTTCGTGTTTTCGCAACTGCAACAAAAAAAGATTGACCACTTGATTTTGGATTTAAGGGACAATCAAGGAGGTAATTTTTCGCCGGCTATTTATCTCCTTTCCTATTTATTGAACCAACCCTTTCAATATTTTAACGAGATACAATCGGTTGTTAAAGTTACTGATACCTCACAAATATTGAAGAACAGAAAAGGTAAAATGTTAGGAACGTATCAAACCAAGAAAAACCCATACAAAGGTAAATTGTATGTGTTGATCAATGGGGGGTGTTTTTCAAACACAGGTTCGTTTTGTTCGCGCCTTGAGTTTTACAAACGAGCCGTTTTCATTGGTGAAGAAACAGGCGGAAACAAAGTCGTTTTTAGCGGGGTGTTCGGACTAAAGGAAGAAACCGTTTTACCCAACACCAAAATTATATGCCACAATTCCAACTACCGGTTAACAGTAACAGACATCAAAGAAAACAATGGACACGGGGTAATGCCAACTTATTTGGTAAAACCAACTATTGAAGACATCATTCAAAACAAGGATGTAGTGCTAAAGGCTGCATTTGAGTTGGTAAAACAAAGCAATAAATAATCGCTTCGACAAACGTTTCATCTAACCTAAAACTTAATAACGTTACAGACACCTTACCTTTAATACCTAAATCAGGTTCCGGTAACCCACAGAAAAACAATTAGCAAATTGATTAAACAAAAAAACATGAGAAAACTAATTGCAGGAATCAATATGACACTTGACGGGTATTGTGACCACACGGCAATAGATCCTGATGAGGAAATTCATCAGCATTACAAAGAGTTAATAAAAAACGCCGGAACCCTTGTATATGGTAGAATTACGTATCAATTGATGGAAAGTTATTGGCCAAGTGTGGTAAAAAATCCTACCGGGAATAAAGCAGTGGATGAATTTGCAATAGCAATAGACAATATTCCTAAAATTGTTTTTTCAAACACGTTGAAAGGGGTTGAATGGAAAACTGCAACACTGGCAAAAAGAGACATTAAGGAAGAAGTTTTAGAACTCAAGCATCAAGCCGGTAATGACATTTTAGTTGGCAGTCCAAGTTTAATCATCACCTTAATGCAACTTGGCTTAGTAGATGAATTCCAATTCTGTGTTCATCCATGTATTGTGGGAAACGGCTTGCCATTGTTTAAAAACATAAATGATAGGATCAATCTTAAACTCATAAAAACAAAAACACTTGGTGGTGGTGCCATAATTCTTTACTATGAGCCGGTAAAAAATGAATGATAGCGTGATATCAAACGACTTCGGACGAAGAGTAGTGGCTTTGCAAAATGGCATATTTTAAAAGGCTGCGTTCCAATCTTCTCAAACAATTCGTGGGTTAGTGAAAACTAAAACCGGTTGACTACATACCCTAAAGCCCTTGCCAATTATGGTAAGGGCTTTTTTGCACCCAATTTCTAAACAATCAGTGTTCAAAATTAGTTAAATCAGGCCTTTGTAAATCATATTAAGAAGCAGGAAAAATTTGAAAACGAAAAGCTACTTTTTATTAACTGTGTTATTCCTATTATTTCATAACAATACTTATTCCCAAAATACCAGACTAAACAACTATAACCATATTGGCTGGTACAACTATTTTGGAATATTCAAACTCGACAAGAAATTTGGAATACATACAGAGTACCAGTTTCGCAGAAATAACTTCATTACCGATTGGCAACAAAGTCTTTTGAGAGTTGGGGTAAATTATCAACCAAATCCAAAAGTTCAATTGAGGTTGGGTTATGCCTGGATAGAAACGTTCCCTTATGGAGAAATTCCCATCAATGGAATGGGTAAAGATTTTACCGAGCATCGCTTATTTCAAATGGCCACCATTACCGACAAGGTTTCTTTGATAGACTTTTCGCATCGTTTTATGCTTGAACAAAGATGGGTGGGACGATACTCCGATACTAATTTGACTAAAGAAGACGAGTTCCCTCTTTTAAACAGGTTTAGATATATGTTTCGCTTTCAACTACCGCTAAAAGGAAAAGAAATCAAAGACAAAACACCTTTTGTTGCCGTTTATGATGAGGTATTTATAGGATTTGGTAAAAATGTCAATGAGAATATTTTTGACCAAAACAGAATAGGCATTTTGTTAGGATATAAATTTAACCCAATCGTCAGAATGGAAGCAGGTTATTTAAACCAAGTTGTTCAACTCGGGCGGGAGGTAAACAACAGAAATGTGTTTCAATATAACAACGGTGTTATTCTAAATGCCTTCTTTAATATAGACTTAACAAGGAAGGATTAAATTAACCGCCTCTGATGTTGGTTTGGCAAATTGGAATTTTTCACTAAATTTGAGCATTGCAATTCTATTGAGCATTTGTAATGAATTGAACTCTTGTACTTTGAAGCCCCACTTCACCAAGGTGAAAAAGGTGATGAGCAAGTTCAAAACCGACATCATTTCACTAGCCGTCAAGAATAAATCCAAAACTTCTTGTCAGTCAATTACGACCGACTATAACTAAAGACAAAAATTGGTGTCAGAGACCAATCAAAAACAAGACGGAAGCTAAAGTCCATTCGATGAACGAGTAAAAACGAAAAAAATGAAAAATAAGGTAATTGTATTTGCAGCAGTATTTCTGGCGATTTCTATCGGAAACTATTTGAGAATAATATCTGATGGCAGTATTAGGACAGTAGAATTTTTATCAATCTTTGTAATTGGAGTTTTGTCAGGTGTGTTGCTTACCGAAATAGTTAAAACACTTATAGGTAAGAATAAAGCATCTTGACATATAAACCATCCGCTATCAGGCCTTTGTCAAAGAAGTGGGTTAAGTGGTTATTTGAAGCCTTGTTTTTCGTATCAAGTTGTAGCATAATTGGACAATATTATCGTTGCCCAAGTGGTGTTCGCATACCCTATAATTTATCAAGAAAAAAAGAAAGACCATGAAAATTTATGTAAGAAATATGGCTTGCGAAAGCTGTAAAGTTGTTGTTAAGGAGGCGTTAGAAGAGCTTAATTTAACACCTGTAAGGGTTGAATTAGGTGAAATTGAAACAAAGGAAGATGTTACGGATGACGAAAAGAAGAAGCTGAACAGTAAAATCAAAAAAGTTGGTTTAGAATTGTTAGAAAAAAAGCAGGGTGTGTTAATCGAAAAAATAAGAGAAGTCATGATAGATTATGTTTACAATACAGAAGAGAAACCAAATGTTAAATTCTCGGTTTTATTAAGTGAGCAATTAAATAACAGTTATACCTACTTATCTAATTTCTTTTCTGAAGTTGAAGCCACAACGATAGAACAATATGTTATTGCGTTAAAAATTGAACGGATAAAAGAGTTGATTATGTTTGGAGAGCATACTTTTTCCGAAATTGCAGATAAGCTGCATTACAGCAGCGTTGCACATTTATCTTCACAGTTTAAAAAAGCAACGGGGTTAACTCCCTCACATTTCAAAGCATTAAAAGAAAAACGAAGAATCTCCATTCAAAACATTTAGAGACTAATCTGCTAAATGAAGAAACATGACATACTTAACTCATCTACACTTCTTGCTCTTGTTTTTGCTTTACACTTCCTGTAACGGACAAGAGAAATCAAAGCTGCCAAATGACAGCCTAAAAAAGCCGCAAATCATCACAGACAACGGGCTTGGGCTTCCAAAAACTTCGGACGAAATGAAATCTATTTTAGAGGCGGGGGTTGACCCTTATTTTGTGGAGACAAAAGACACCTTTTCAACAATTGGTCCGCAATGTATTGTCCGAAATCTAATTCAGGATAAGGCAGGAAACTATTGGCTCGCCACTTGGCATGGGATTATGAAGTTCGATGGTAAAGTATTTACAAATTACACCTTGAAAGAGGGGCTTATACACTTTCATGTAGGCTCGTTGTTTGAAGATTCAAAAGGGAATATTTGGTTTGGTAATGTACGAGGAGGAGTTTACCGTTATGATGGTAAATCGTTTACACTTTTTACAACAAATGACGGTCTGCCCGATAACACCGCTTATTGCATGGCAGAAGATAAAAACGGGAATATTTGGTTTGGCACAGAACAAGGAGTCAGCCGATACGATGGAAAAACCTTTACCAACTTCACCACCAAAGACGGTCTTTGCGATAATTATGTAAATGCCGTAATAAAAGATAAAACAGGAAGGATGTGGTTTGGCACAAACAACGGAATTAGCTGCTATGATGGAAAGGTTTTTACCCAATTTACTGACAAGGCTAATTTACCGTTTAAACAAGTTGCTTCTCTGTTTGAAGATAGAGAGGGAAATATCTGGATTGGTAGTTGGGCGAAACAATCAGGAGGTAAAGGCCTCTGCCGCTACGATGGCAAATCATTAACCGATTTTATCACCCCCTATTTTGTCATGTATATGTGTGAGGATAAGAAAGGAAATTTGTGGTTAGCGCATAACAAAGGGGCTGATAATGTTAATTTTGCTCTATACAGTTATGATAGAAAGACATTTACCAAAATCATAGAACAGCATAAACCGGACAATCCTCTAATTTTTGGAATCATTGAAGATGTAAAAGGAAATATTTGGTTTGGCACTACAAAAGGCGTGTGCCGCTATGATGGTAAAGACTTCAACTATTTTACGGAATAGAAAGTGAGACAAAAACTTACCCATTGTAACATCTACATTTGTGCTGAAAAACCCGTCCATCGCAAATCACGGAAACGATAACGGTCATTGAACGCACGACAACAGCAACTTAGGAAATAAGACAAATCATTGGACAATATAATGCACATATTCAAAGCTGATATACAAATCATTGGAGTTAATCCTTATGTGCTTGTGCCTGACGAAGTGCTTACAGCAATATTTAGACAAGCCCAAAAAGACAAAGGGGCAATCCCCATTAGAGGCACAATCAATGGAAGCCCTTACAAACAGACATTAGTAAGGTTTAGAGGCTATTGGCGACTTTATATAAATATGATTATGCTTAAAAATTCACCGAAGCGAATAGGCGAAACAGTAGAAGTTTCCGTAGAGTTCGACCCTGTAATAAGGGTTATAGAGCCTCATCCGACATTTGTTAAGGCTTTGAAAGAGAATAAAGAAGCTGAAATTGTTTTTAACAATTTACGACCCTCCTTAAAACTTGAAATTGTAAGGTATATTTCCTTTCTTAAAACCGAGGAAAGTGTTGACAGAAACGTGCCAAAAGCAATTAACTTTATTTTAGGAAAAGGTAGATTTGTTGGTAGAGATAAACCATAAATATTGAAATTAGTATTTGACAAGACCAAAATGGACGAGAAAAAACAACGAACAACTAACAGCACCACCTTTGACACTTTGTATTTCGGAAAGCATGTTTATGGGCAATCTGACAATTTTCCAGACATAGATTTACCGGAGACGATAGAAAAAACTCAAACTCCGCAAAACTATTTCCCCCTTTTTTTGCTTTAACTTTAAACCAATTGGCGTTAGAAGTGTCGTAATGAAACGTTTTTGCCGATAAACTAAAATTTTAGTTCAAAAACTTTGCTTATTGAAATCCGCCTACTAACTTTGTATAGAAATTGACTACAAACGATAGTCAAAACAAATAAAACAACATAAACCATCTACTTTATGAACAAATTACTCGTATTAGCAGTCATGTTATTTGCATTTGGAGCAAATGTATTTGCCCAAACGGAAATGATGAAAAGCGGTGCTTCCTACATTTTGGACGAAAGCGGTAACTTAATCGAAACCACCAAACCCATTTTGAATTTTGAAAAGGAAACCCACGATTTCGGCGATTTGCCCGAAGGACCCCAAGCATCTTACAGTTTCAAATTTAAGAATGACGGGAAAGAAGACCTTTTGATTTCAGATGTTAAAGCATCTTGCGGTTGTACAACACCCGCTTGGCCTCGCGAAGCCATTAAACCGGGAGAAGAAGCTGTTATCACTGCTACTTACAGCACAAGCAAACGCTTAGGCCCTTTTACCAAAGCCATTACCATTACCTCCAACGCTCACGAACCCACAAAACGTTTGTATATCAAAGGAACGGTTTTGCAAGGTGAAGTAGCCCCTGTTGAAGAAACTTTGCCCGTTCGTACACAGTCTATCGTGAACGACGGTGCTAATAACTAAACCATAGAGGGCACCCTCCATAAGAAACCCCGCTATTTGCAAATCAAGTAGCGGGGTTTTACTTTTTATCAAACTTTAGACAAAACAAGCAAGGAACACGAAGCTACTAAAAGCAAAATTCACTATAAAGTCTTACTTTTGCAGCACAATTATTTCACCGGCAATCCAATATATTATGCCCGATATCTCCAACCGAGGTCAACTCATGCCCGCCTCTCCCATCCGAAAGTTAGTGCCCTATGCCGAAAAAGCAAAAGCATCGGGTGTCAAAATCTACCACCTCAACATAGGTCAGCCCGATATTAAAACACCGGAAGTCATGTTAGAGGCGGTAAGAAATTTCAAACCAAAGGTAGTAGAATATAGTCATTCCGCAGGGAACGAAAGTTATAGACGCAAACTGACGGAGTACTATCAAAAATACGGTATTGACTTAGATTTTTCCGACATCTTGATTACCACCGGTGGTTCCGAAGCCATTTTATTCGGAATGATGACTTGCTTGGATGCAGGAGATGAGGTTATTATCCCTGAACCGCTTTATGCTAATTACAACGGATTTTCAATTGCCGGCAATGTGGTGGTTAAGCCCATCACGTCCTCCATCGAATCTAACTTCGCTTTACCGCCTATCGAGGAGTTTGAAAAACTGATTACCCCTCGCACAAAAGCCATTCTTATCTGCAATCCCAATAATCCCACAGGTTATCTTTACTCGCGGGAAGAATTAGAAACTTTGCGAAAAATTGTTTTAAAACACGACCTCTATCTTTTCGCAGACGAGGTTTACCGCGAATTTACTTATGACGGCGCAACCCCCATCTCTATTCTAAACTTAAGCGGGTTGGGAAATCATGCCATAGTTGTCGACTCTATCTCGAAAAGATATAGTGCTTGCGGAGCAAGGATAGGCGCATTGGTAAGCCGCAATAAACAGTTCATCGCTACGGCATTAAAATTTGCACAGGCAAGGTTAAGCCCCCCGACATTTGGTCAGGTATTGGGAGAAGCAGGTTTAGAAGTGCCCGAAGAATACCTCACCGAAGTGATTGCCGAATACACCAAACGCCGCAATATATTGGTAGAAGGGTTGAATAAAATAGAGGGCGTGTATTGCCCGTTGCCCAAAGGTGCTTTTTATGTCGTTGCCCGATTGCCTATTGACAATAGCGACCGGTTTTGTCAGTGGATGTTGGAAGACTTTAACTACAAAGGACAAACCGTGATGATGGCTCCCGGAACAGGTTTTTATGCTACCGAAGGGCTAGGAAAAGATGAAGTTCGCATTGCGTATGTGTTAAAGGAGGAAGATTTGAAAAATGCTTTAACATGCTTGGAGGAAGGTTTAAAAGCCTATCCGGGAAGGCAGAAACTGTCAGCAAATGCCGGTACGTAAGTGGTTAATTTGCTCTGTTATATAAACATTGCCGCACAAGTTCCCACAAAACCACGCCCACACTGACCGCAATATTCAAAGAGTGCTTAGTTCCTAATTGAGGAATTTCAAGGCAAATATCAGCTTGTTGCATCACTTCATCGCTTACCCCATCCACTTCATGTCCAAAAACAAGGGCATACCTTTTCGAACTGTCCAATTTGAAGTCTTGAAGTGAAATGCTTTCGTCAGCCTGTTCTATTGCGGTAATGATAAAGCCTTGTGAGGCTAAATAGGAAACAGCATCTTTTGTATGTTCAAAATATTCCCATTTCACCCATTCTGAAGCACCGAGTGCTGTTTTGTAAATCTCTTTATTGGGTGGTTGTGCGGTAATTCCACACAAATAAACCCCTGATAACAAAAAGGCATCGGCAGTGCGAAAAACAGAACCTACGTTATTGGCACTGCGTATATTGTCTAACACGACTACAATGGGAAGTTTATCGGCAGCTTTAAAATCGGCTTCCGTTTTGCGGGTCAATTCGCTGTTTGGGGTTTTTCGCATGTTTTAGAATTCAACGTTTTTTCAAAAGCAAAGAAAATGGGTCTGAAATTGTCGGGTGGTAAAGATACAATGAATTAGAGAGATGGTTAGCAGACATAAAAAGAAACCGCCACAGAACAAATTGACATGGTTTTGTAAAATTCAAATCTATATGTTAAAAACTAAAGCGTAAAACAATTTATACCTACCTTTATCGTTATCAAATTTTGCACCCTCTATCCTATATCTAATTTCAATAGTTAATCTTTGTTTTATTTTTAATTACCTATGCAAAGCCGAATTTTTACACTTCTTTTGTTATTTGCACTCGCCATTCCCAATCTTTTTGCACAAACAAATGCTTTTGCCCAACAAGAGGAAACGCAGGTGGAGAGTTTTACCTACGTTTCAGACCGAAGGTATAATGTCATTCACGAATTAGACGGCGAAATGTTTGTTCCGTCTCAATACCAAATTGGTCAAGGGGAAATCAAAGGACTTAACCTCGGTCAAGTCATTTTGAATATTTTACCCGCAAAGGTCATGATTAGTGGGGTAGAATCTTTGGGTGAATTTCAAATTCTATCCAAATACCCCGACCGCGTAGGTTTTATTTATGAATTGATGGATTTAAAGGGTCAATCTGCCCGTTTGAAAGTGGTCGTCAATCAAGAAAAATACGTGGATTTGCTGTACTTCTTTTCTAAATCGGCCGGAGAACACACCTTCTACCTCGCACTAAAGAAAGACACCGAACTTGCTGCCGAGAAAACTTATTTTACCGGTAAAAACCAGTATTTTGTTCGAGCTTATTCAAACCTCATAGATAAAACGATTTACCCATACTCGATTATTGAAGATGCTACAAAAACTGACCAAGCGAGCAGGGTTAAACAATCGGACAATTTAACCATTGCTTTTGCCGAAAAAACGGTAACCACCCCCAAAGGCACTTTTGAAATAAAAGATGCCAACACTTATGCCTACAACCTGCAAGGCTTTCCCGGGGTAAAATCTATGATAGAAATTAACCTGAAAGGCAAGGCAGGTAAAATGATGGTCTTCTTAAACTTCAAGCAACAAATTGAATTAATAGAATTAGCCAACACTCGATACTTTTTAATGCCTTAGAGCCATTTACTTTAGCTTAACCAAAAGGGGAACAGATTTTATTTGTTCCCCTTTTTTCATAGGTATCGGTTGGACATTTTGATTCGATTGCCAGTTTGATGAACAGGCTTATAGAATGGTTTTCAAAAATAGTCCTTAACTTTACAATGTTATTAAGGCAATTTCTTTAGTGCATTTTAAGAACACTTGAATTGTCCAATCCTTTACTACTTGTCAATTGATGGTATGAAAAACATTGCTTTTGGTTTGATGAAGCCTCTTATAGTGCTTATTTTGTTGGCAGCAACAAGTTCGCTTTCCGCCCAAACAGTGGCACATCAAAGAAACCAACAGATTCAAAGAGGTCAAAACTTCTCAAATTGGTTGGAGGCAAATTGGCAAACAGATTACCCGAACGCTTCCGGCTATACCCGTCAAAGTGTTCAGGAAATGAAAGATGCAGGAATGAAATCTTTGCGTTTACCGGTGATTTTTGAAGCTTTGACCGATGACGAGTTTCCTTATACCCTGCATACCGACAACGCTGTTTTTGCATTGATTGACTCCGCAATAGTTTGGGCGGCAGATTTTGACATGATTCTCATCATTGACAATCATCACGGATGGGAGGTAAGTACAGGAAACTATCTGCAACAAATCCCTCGAATGGCTAGCATGTGGAAACAATTGGCAGAACACTATAACTACTTAGACCCAGACCGCTATTTGTTCGAAATCTGGAACGAGCCGCCCCTTTTACTTCCGGAGTCCATCATACGCCCCTTTTACCAAGCCAGCTTAGATTCCATCAGAACGGTAACGACACAACATAGCTTAATCATTGGCGCACATGCTGCTAACTTGGGGCTTGCTTTAGCAATAACCACCCCATATTCCGATGATAACATCATTTACACCTTCCATTGCTATGAACCCTATAATTTTACCCATCAAGGGTTTCCTTGGGCGCAACCCTTTCCATTTCCAGCGGGCACGCCTTTTCCGCTCAACAACAACGACACTTTGTTGACCAATGTATTCAATGCCGTAGCCAATTGGAGGGATACGAACAATGTGCCTGTCTTTTTAGGTGAGTTTGGTGTTGGTGTTCATGCCGATGACCAAAGCCGTTGTAATTGGGTAGGTCTAGTAGGAAGTTTGGTAACCAATTTAAATATCCCTTGGATATATTGGGATTGGCAATATGATTTTAGTTGGTTTACCCAACTTCCTCCCAATGAAGACGATGTTATCTCTTGTTTTAGAAATGCACTGTATTTATATGAAGACATAGCGGTAGGCAATCAGCCAAACATAGACCACAATCCACAAGTGGTCATCTATCCCAATCCGGCTAATAACGATTTAACAATCAAGACCACGACCGATTTTGAAATGCTGCAAGTTCAAGTACGCGACCTAGCGGGAAAGGTTTGCAAAATAGCCGCTTTTGATAAGGTGGATGCGAATATTCCCTTAACAATCAACGTTTCGGATATAGAGCCGGGCATATATTTTGTATCCTGCGTATCCCACAAATGGCAAATTACCATACCTTTGTTGCTGCGTTGACAAACAAACAGATTTATGATTCAAAAAAAGATTCTCATTACCGGAGGTGCCGGTTTCATAGGTTCACATGTCGTTCGATTATTGGTGAATAAGTACCCGCAATATCAAATTATAAATGTAGATGCGTTAACGTATGCGGGCAATTTGGAAAATTTGAGAGAAATAGAAGTCTGTCCCAATTACATTTTTGTAAAAGGAGACATTACCGAAGCCGCTTTGGTCAACGAATTGTTTGAAGCCTACAAATTTGATGGGGTCATTCACTTAGCTGCCGAATCTCATGTTGACCGTTCCATACATAACCCCACAAGTTTTGTGATGACCAATATAGTAGGCACGGTTAACCTGCTTAACGCTGCCCGTCAGTTGTGGCAAAACGATTACGAGGGTAAACGCTTTTACCATGTTTCAACCGATGAGGTCTATGGTTCATTAGGCGAAACCGGTTTTTTCACCGAATCAACAGCTTATGACCCGCGTTCCCCTTATTCGGCAAGCAAAGCCGCTTCCGATCATTTGGTGAGAGCATATTGGCATACTTACAACTTACCGGTTGTCGTAACCAATTGCTCGAACAATTACGGTTCATTCCAGTTTCCCGAAAAGCTCATTCCGCTTGCCATTCATAACCTGACTAATAACAAAACGGTTCCGGTTTATGGAGACGGAAAATATACCCGCGATTGGCTTTGGGTAGAAGATCATGCGAAAGCAATTGATTTAGTATTTCATAAAGGCATCAATGGGCAAACCTATAATATCGGCGGTCATAACGAATGGAAAAACATTGACCTCATCAAATTGCTTTGCCGTATCATTGACCAAAAACTTCATCGCAAAGAAGGCAGTTCCGAGCAGCTCATCACCTTCGTCAAAGATCGCCCGGGGCATGACCGCAGATATGCCATCGATTCAACCAAAATTCAAACCGAATTGGGTTGGAAGCCCTCTCTTACGTTTGAAGAAGGGTTGGAAAGAACCGTTGATTGGTATTTGGCCAATGAAGAATGGTTAAAGCATGTTACTTCAGGTGAGTACAGGCAGTACTACGAAAAAATGTATGGTTAATCAACCGGTTATCGGTTTTAAATAATATTCCCGGATGTTGGCCTCTCTGTATCAAAATCCTTTTTCGCATGGCAGTTTAGCCAATCTATCCATCTTGATAACAGGAGGGGCGGGTTTTATCGGTTCGCATATAGCCGAATATTTGTTGATTCACGGGGCAAAAAAAGTGCGGGTCATTGATGACCTTAGCACCGGATTTCGGGAAAACATAACCCCCTTTCTTAAATATCCTGCTTTTGAATTTATTGAAGGAGATATCAGGCACTTTCCCACTTGTTTAGAAGTATGCAAGGGCATGGATATGGTTTGCCATCAAGCAGCTATCGGTAGTGTGCCTCGTTCTATCGAAAACCCCACCTATACTACTTCCGTCAATGTGGATGGGTTTGTCAATATGGTCAAGGCAGCACAGGAACAAGGGGTCAAACGAGTAGTTTACGCATCGTCCTCTTCGGTTTATGGCGATGAACAAACATTACCAAAACAAGAATCGAAAATCGGCAATCCGCTTTCCCCTTATGCCGTGTCAAAACTGACTAATGAGTTGTATGCGCGTGTTTTCGCCCAAGTATATGGCATGGAATTTATTGGACTTCGATATTTCAATGTTTTTGGCCCTCGTCAAAGCCCCAAAGGTGCTTACGCAGCGGTTATACCTTTGTTTATTGAAGGGTTATTGAGCCAAAAAGCGGTTTATATTGATGGTAAAGGAGAGCAAACGCGCGATTTCACCTTCGTTGCCAATGCCGTACAGGCAAATGTATTGGCATTATTGACCCAAGACACTTTGGCACTCAACCAAGTTTATAATGTGGCGGTTGGAGAACAATTTTCGGTCAATGACCTGTTTAATATGCTCGCAGATTTATTGGGAAGCCAACAACGTCCTATTTACCGCAATCCCCGTTCGGGCGATGTATTGGTTTCTTTGGCCGACATCAGCAAGGCGGTAAACCTTTTGGAATACCGCCCGCAAATTAAATTTGCCGATGGGCTTCAACTGACATTGGCTCATTTCAGCCAAGTAGAGGCAAGTTCTATTTCATTGACAAATACTTAGCTTCCTCCATAATTTTGTGTATTCTGTGTCTCGGAATATTTATGGATGCTAGGAGTGTCGGGTTTTCAACGATGTCTTTACAAAGAACTACTTTCAAGTCCAATAAATCGCTTTTCTCTGCTTTGCTGAGAGTGGTAAAAGAAGTAATTGGATGAAGTCCGGTGCGGTCTATATGTTCTCTCAAACTCTTGCCTTCGGGATAATTCCATCCCAATAATTTTAAGCCCGAACAGGTGCCAAAAGCGATGGCATCATCAGAGAAATGAGTATTGGTTACCACCCACCCTGTCATCACTTTTCCTTTATTTTCAGGAAGCAACATTTGGGCATTTCTCACATCTTCAAACCTCGATTTGATATAAAGCGGTGTTTTTACATCGGTTACAACGCCGCGGCTATTGTGGTATTTACATTCTATAAAGTTTAGTTCGTTTTTTATCGAAGCCAATACATCTATTTCATGGGTAACGCAAAGTCCGTTCAAAATGACCGATACCTGAACCTTATATCCTTGATGTTTTAACAACTCTGCAAAATACAATTCAAACGGATAGCCGGATGGGCCTAATTCCATGAGGGCATTTTTGAGTTTGTATTTAGCTGCAAAAGGTTTTTTTCCTATTTCCCTAAGCATCGAGAATGCCATCGCATAGATTTCTTTGGTAGCGATTCTTTCGTATAACCGCTCCGACACACTGGCTACTATTGAATCTATGGTTTCATCATCCGCCCCAGACTTAGCCAGTGAATTTCTGAGTTTTTGAACATCAAACGTAGTTTGTTCGCCCGAAGCCTTAGTGATAATTTGATTTGTTGACATGTAGGAGATTTGTTGATTGTTGAGGGAAAAAGTATTGACTGTTATGTTTAGTTTACCATTCCTTAAGATTGAGGCTTAACCCTATATGGTTGTTGCCACCGGCGGCATGGTAAAAGGCTTTACCATAATTGAAGGTAAATCGTTTGACCCGAATACCTGCACCAACAGAAAAACCGGTAAGGGTTCGCTTGGCGGTGATGCCCATTTCCTGACGGCGCAGATGATTGTAACCTACTTGAACCATCAGTGCTTTACCCAAATAGAGTTCGCCGTTAAACACTAAATGTCTGAAAAACTTATCAACGATATAACTCTTTTCTTTAGTCCCTTGATTGTTGTTAAACAAATTATTGTTATTTTGAAGGGCGGGGTCATCGTATCGGATATCCCATTGGTGCAGATGGTGAGCAATGATGCTGAACCTAAAAGGCAGATATTTTAATCGCTGTGAAATTCCTAATTGAATATCGAAAGGTAGGTTTTCGCGAGTGCCGTAATAGGTAGATAATTGTGCTCCTATGTTTTTAAAGGTCAGGCCTACGGAAAACTTAGTTTCGGGATGTTGGTAATAACCACCGGCATCGAGTGCTACACCAAAGGAGTTGTAGCTTTCCAAATGAGAACCTATCAATTTGAGATTAGCTCCATAAGAAATGGCTTTATATTTGCGCGATGCCCCCAGATTTAGGGCATATTCCCCGCCGCTAAAGGTTCCGTTTTCTTGACCGGTTTCGTCTGTGAGCGCAAATTTTCCGTAAGAAATGTATTGAATGCCGGCTGCAAATGTGGTGGCAATGCTATCGAAGTGTTGAGCATAAGCCACCGAACCTTGGTGAATACCATCAAAATAAAGGTGGTGGTTAACCTGCAATTGTTGGTGCATGTCGGGATTGTAGAGTGCCGGGTTTTGTGTGCCCAAACTAATATCTACATCGGCAAGGGCTATTTGATAGCCTCCTAATGCGGTTAACCTTGCCGATTGTGGGAGGTTTAAAAAGGTATAAGTATTTTGTCCTCCTGTAACTTGGGACAGTAAAAATAGAGGGGACAAGCTACAAAAGAGAAAGAACAAGTATTGTTTCATCATAATTATGGGCAATTGCTTTGTGCCAAGATGTACATTGGGGCAAGTACGTTGCAAAGTGTTGGTTATTTATACTTCATTTATATTGTCAATAAAAGACGAAGGCACCAAGATACAAAGGTTTGCTTTGCTTCTTAGTGCCTTAGTCGTTCTAATTTTATGGTAATTATGGCAAAATGGCTTTTTGGAGCATCACCATACCCACCTTTAATTCCCCAATTTAATGACCAACAGTTCTTCCAACTGCTCCCCGCTGATGTTTTTGGCAATGATTTTATGGTCTTTGTCAAGCAAGTAAAGTTCGGGGGTGATGTCTATATGATATTTCAAGTAGTATTTACTTTCGTAGGTGGGGTCATAAACGTTGGTAAAGGTCAATTTTTCTTTGGCTATATAATCCCGCCATTTTTTGTCATCGGTTTCCGTGGCAATGGCATAGACATCAAAGCCTTTTGATTTCCATTTCTCCCATGCCCTTTTCACCACCGGTGTTTCCTTTTGGCAGTGTTCGCAATCGGGATTGTAGATATAGACTAAAACGTAATTGGATTTGAGGTCATACAAAGATTTGTATTGTCCGGACGGGTCTTTTGCCTTCACATCTTGCCCAATCTGACCGAGCAAACTTGCTTTAAGCTCATTGGCTTGTTTGCGAAGCCCTTTTATTTCAGTCGAATCGGACCAAAACGCTTGGTCAACGGTGAAATACTTATCTATCATATAGGCATATACAGCTTCACCGCCCATCATTTTGGTTTTACCCACTTGAAATTGCAGGGCTATCCAATTGGCTACAAACTTAAACATTTGCTTGTTTGCCTTTGACAAGTCTGTCACAACAGTGGCAGATTTGATGATAGAGTCCTGAATTTGCGGAGTGATTTCCAGAATATACCTTTTCAGTTTGTTGTGGATAACCGGCGTTCTTAGCAATCGCTCATCCGAGAAGTCCACATCTTTCCAAAATTTGGAGCGATATAAATAGGTTTGCATGACCGTATCTAAGGTTCCGTCCTTTTTTTTAGGCTCTTCGATAGGGGGGTTTTGTCCTGCAATTTTAAACTTGGTGAAAAAAGCAGTGGGATTACTTTTTCTATATCCCTCAATATGTGCCATGCGTTCAGCAACAAGTTTATCTTGTTCTGCTTTGATTTGCAGATACTCCGGGCTGTTCTTTTGGGTACGTTCTAACTTTTTTTGAATATTGCCGAATTTCAGGTCAATATCTATTTGATAATACAGGCTTTCGTACAAGAGGGTATTGTCAATGGAGTTTTCAACCTTCATGTTAAGAACGAAATCGGACGCTTTAGTTTTCATCGAAAAATGCTGATTGGCATCAATGATCATCTGAAAACTTTTGTTTTCGGGTAACAAAACAAAATACAGTCCTGTGAGATAGGTAGAGTCACGGTCAAAGACAAAAGAACCATCGGACTTGATGACCGCAGAATCGGCAATAAAATTTTGGTCGCCAAAAACACCGATGAGCTTGGCTATTCCACCGTTTTGTCCTTCTACGGTGATGTCTATTCGGGCATCTTTGGTTGCAGGCTCGGCACTTTGCGAACCTATGATGGGGTCGGAATGATTATTGGAATTACCACTGCCGCAAGCCATGAGTGCGGCCATTAAAATGAGCATCACACTAAAATTCCTGTACATGATTTTCGTAATTTCTATTGATTTAAAATGGGGTTACTAATCTTTTTTGATGGCTCCGCCGGCTCCTTTTCGGAGTTGTTTCAAGAAATCGGAGGCGAAAATGAAGTTGTAAAGTATTTCGTTGTCGGTATCTAAAATCTGTTGATTATTACCCTCCCATTCTTTAAAACCCTGATGAAGGAAGACGATTTTTTCACCCATACCCATCACCGAGTTCATGTCGTGGGTATTGATAATGGTAATCATTTTGTATTCGTGGGTAATATCGCTCAACAATTCGTCAATCAACAAGGACGTTTGCGGGTCTAGTCCCGAATTGGGTTCATCGCAAAACAGGTATTTTGGGTTTAACACAATGGCACGGGCAATACCTACCCGTTTCATCATGCCCCCGCTGATTTCGGCAGGATATTTTTTATTGGCACCGACCAAGTTCACCCTTTCGAGGCAAAAATTGACACGGCTCAACTTCTCTTTGGCAGTCATCGAGGTAAACATATTGAGCGGGAACATGACGTTTTCCTCTACCGTCATCGAATCGAACAAGGCACTGCCTTGAAATAACATCCCTATTTGGGTTCGGATGGATTTTTTTTCGCGCTGCGAGAGGGCGGTAAAATCTATGCCGTCGTAAGAAATCGTTCCGCTTGTGGGTTCTAATAACCCGACCAAGCATTTTACAAACACGGTTTTTCCCGAGCCGCTTGTGCCAATCACCAAATTGGTTTTACCCGCCTCAAACGAAGTGGTAATCCCTTTCAGGATTTCTTTATCGGCAAATGATTTTTTAAGGTCTATTATTTCTATCATCGTTAATTGTGTTGAATAAAAAACGCTTGGGTTTTATTAAGTCATCACCAAAGCTACTATGTAATCAAAAACTATCACCAAAATACTGCCAAATACCACTGCTCGCGTACTTGCCCGACCTATATCCAAAGCACCTCCTTTGACATAAAACCCTTGATAGCAAGCGACCGAAGCAATCACAAAGGCAAAAATAACCGATTTTACCGTCATAATCACCACGTTGAACGGGTCGAAAAGATAGAGCAAGCCTTTCTGATAATTGGTAGGCGAGATACCGTAGTTTTCTGCTGCCCAATAGCCGCCAAAAATACCCAAAGTGGCAGACAGAACAACCAACGGGGGAATGATGATAACGGCGGCAGATATTTTGGGTAAAACCAAATATCCGTTGGGGTTAATGCCCATGATTTCCAAGGCATCTATCTGTTCCGAAATGCGCATCGTGCCCAATTCACCGGCTACATTCGACCCCACTTTACCTGCCAAAACCAAGCCCGATAGGGTAGGGGCAAGCTCAATAATCATCGTATCGCGAACAATATAACCAATCAAGTATTCAGGAAAAAAAGTACTGCCCAATTGATAGGCAAATTGCAAGGCCGTAACAGCACCCACAAACAACGAAATGACCCCCACAATGATTAAAGACCCCACGCCGATACCGTTCATTTGGCGAAGCAACTCTTTCCAATACATGTAAAAGTTCTCAGGGCGCGTAAACATGTCGCGCAGCATGAGCAGGTATTTTCCAAAATGGTTAAGGAATGTCATAGGAGATGGGTGAGTGTGTTGGTGGAGATAGGTTTTAGGCGTTGATACTGATATGGTGAATGGGTGAACGGGGTATTATTTAAGCATGATAAAGGCGATCAAATAATCGGCAATGAGTATCATGATATTGGAAAGCACCACGGCGCGGGTGCTTGCTTGTCCTATTTCTATCGCTCCCCCTTGAACGTAATAACCTTGAAAACAAGAAACCGAAGAAAGGATAAGGGCAAACGCCGACCCTTTAATGAGCATAATCCGAACATTTAAGGGAACAAAAAATGCGCGCAACCCTCTTTCATATTCCTGAATGGTGCTGATGTCGGTGGCAATCGTAGCAATCAAACCTCCGATAATTCCGAGAATTGCGGCAATAATGATGAGGGCGGGAATAGTGAGCAGGGCGGCAATTATTTTGGTGCTCAACAGATAACCCGATGTATTGATACCCATGATTTCCATCGCATCAATTTGCGAGGTAATGCGCATGTTTCCCAATTCACTCGCAATGTTCGAGCCTACTTTACCTGCCAAAATCATGCAAGAGATGGTGGGGGCCATTTCTATAATCATCGAATCGCGAACGATAAACCCGACATAATAGACCGGCACTAAAAAGTCTTGTATCTGATAGGCAAATTGAATGGCCGTTACTGCCCCAATAAATATGGCTACAACCGCTACGATAGGGATAGATTCTACGCCAATTTGATTCATTTGACGCAGCAGTTCTTTCCAATACATGGAGTTCTTTTCGGGCTTGCTAAACATGCGCCCTATCATGATGGTAAATTCTCCAAAACGTTGTAACGGATTTTGCATAGACCTGTTGAACCGAAATAATGACTTCTTGATTGGGAAATTTAGCACGTCCATCTTTGATAGACAAGCAGTAAAAACTGCTTACTGCCCGATATGACTACTGCAAAGGTAGTCTTTTTTAAATACCTCTTTCATAATTATAGTCCGCTAAAAATTAAGCGGCTATTCTGCCTAAAGATATGAGTATGGCAATAAGTAATTTCACAAAACCTTATTACCTTTATAATCAAACGGCAGCAAGCAAATTCGAAAAACTTTGGTAATAAGGTAATAAGGTTTATATGGTATAGAATTGCTTTGTTACTAAGGTAATAAGGTTTCGATGATATGGAATTGCTTGGTAACTAAGGCAATAAGGTTGCGATGTCGAAACGATTACCAAACTTTATCACGATTCAAGAAAGGTAAATTATCAGTAATTTCACAACCTTATTACCTTAGTAAAAATAGGACAATAAGAATTTCAGAACCTTATTACCTTATCAATAAAACGGCAACAAGTAAATTTAAAAACCTTAGCACGCAGATTTTTTACTGAACTATTATCCTAAGATTATTCCCTCCAAGTCTATGTCGTAGCTTTTTTCGATATGACCGCCCCCTATCACGTCATTCCCTTCGTAAAAGTTTCGCAAGGAGAATATTAGAACGCGGATGACGCGGATGCAAGCAACGCGGATGAACATAGTTTGATAACATCAAGAAGACAAAAATCCGCGTTCATCCGCGTTTGAAAATCCGTGTCATCCGCGTTCCAAAAAAACAATAGAACTTTTACTGAACTATTACCCTAAGATTATCCCCTCCAAGTCTAAGTCGAATGTTTTTTCGATATGACCGCCGCCGATCACATCGTTGCCATCGTAAAAAACAGCCGATTGACCCGGGGCAATAGCATCTACCCATTCGTGAAACACGACTTCCATCTTTTCGCCTTCTTGTTTAATGTAAGCCGGTGCGCCAATATGGTGCGACCTGATTTTGGTAACGGTTTCCATGCCGTCAAAGGCATCGGGATATTTGACCATGTTGATGTTTTTAACAATCATCCCGTTTTGTCTAATCTCCTCCTCCGTTCCCAACACCACCGTATTGGTTTCGGGAATGATTTTGACCACATACATCGGTTTACCCAAAGCAATGCCCAAGCCTTTGCGTTGGCCGATGGTAAAAAACGGATAACCATCGTGTTTGCCCAATACTTGCCCGCTCACCGATACAAACGTGCCATCCTTGACTCGCTCTTCCAAACCCGCCACTTTGCGTTTTAAAAAGCCGCGATAGTCGTTGTCTGGAATAAAGCAGATCTCATAGCTTTCCGATTTTTGTGCCAATTCGCGATAACCCCATTCAATAGCCATTGCCCGAATATCGGGTTTGCGAAACCCACCCACCGGAAACATCGTCCGCCCAAGATTTTCTTGGTTCAAACCCCAAAGCACATACGATTGGTCTTTCAATTCGTCAACCCCCTTATAGATAAGGTATCGCCCGTTTTCAAACCGTTTTTGGGCATAATGACCGGTGGCAATAAATTCACAATCCAACGCATTGGCACGCCGCAACAACGCAGCCCATTTAATATGCGTATTACACAAAATGCAAGGGTTCGGCGTGCGCCCTGCTATATATTCTTCGACAAAATTGTCAATCACCCAATCGCCAAACTCCTCCCTGATGTCTATGATAAAATGGTGAAACCCAAAATCAACCGCCACCGACCTCGCATCGTTGATAGAATCCAAACTGCAACAGCCCGTTTCTTTGCTCGTGCCGCCCGATGTGGCATAATCCCATGTTTTCATGGTAATGCCTATCACCTCATACCCTTGTTGGTGCAACATTGCGGCAGTAACTGTGCTGTCAATTCCGCCACTCATCGCCACCAATACCCGCCCGTGTTTACTCATGTTCTAATGTCTATTTAATGTTTCCGGTCTTTAATCGTATCAAACTACAAAATTAAGGCCTTTAAAGTTCGGGAAAGCGTTATTTACTCCCTTTTTAATCATTTTTCGATGGCTTGACATGTTGGGGAATCTGAGGTTTTATCCCAAAACCGATATTTCCCGGTTGAGGACGGGGATTTCCCGGTTGAGGACGGGGATTTTCCGGTTGGGGACGGGGATTTTCCGGTTGAGGACGGG
>CALCIK010000084.1 GCA_937907475.1 uncultured Bacteroidota bacterium
CATTAGATATTGCCTTTCAATATTCTAAAGCCGTATGAAAGAAGTAGAAAGCCTTAAATTACAACCGGCTACCGAATTGGTTAGCCCTGTGGAGCAAAAGAAAAGGTTCAAGCACTTGGGCAGCACGCCCATGAACAAGTCAATGAAAATGTGGGAAGTAGATATTGCTACGTTAGAAATCACTGAGGCTGAGATTAAAGACCATCAGGTAATGACCCCTCAAAAAACCTTTGTCAACAAAAAAGCCCTTATTACTAAAGCAGGTAAAATTTATGTTCCCGCCCTTAACAAGAAGAATGGTTTGAGAAAGGGGAAGGAACATATTAAAAAACACAACCTAAAAGCCACTGTCGCCAATGCCGAATAACTTAGTACTCGCACAAGAGCCGGACAGCGCATGTCCTTATCCTGTTAAACATTGTGGTCTAAAACTATGCTTTGAGGCATCCGATTATACCAACATTGCGGCAGCCAATGCCTTTGTGACCTTTGAACTAGACCCCGACAATGTGCCATGGGTGGTCGGCAGTACTTTGGTTGTGTTTGGCACTACCTTTACCGTAGTATCAGGCGCACCGGTCGGACCCAATCAAGTCACCAGTTCGAGTAATCCCTCCATCCAATGGAATAACTTCCTAAGTGCATTGATGTCGGGGTTAACGGTAGGATCATTACCTTTTACCGACTATTACAGCATCAGTAGCGGATACTACATCACTATTACTTCTGTTGCACCCGGTTTGAATGCTCCCGCTCCTTCCGGATTATTTGCAGGAGGGTTGTTTGTTGACAGTAGTGCTGATGGGGTAACGGGTAGTACGAAATCCGGTTATCATGTTATCTTAGACCTCTACCGGATGGTAGCAGGTAATTGGGAAAAGGTGTGTGGTCAGTACGATAACACCTATGTCTTACCGCTTCAAGAGTTGGTAGGGGGAGGGAATAACGTGTGCTTTGACATAACGGGTGCGTTTTCGGTATTGCCCACGCCACCTCCTTCTGATGGCTCTACATGGTATTTACAGACGGAAGCATTAGCGAGGTACTACGCCCGGTATGCAGCATTTTACAGGGACGAAGAAGACCCATGCGGCAATAGCTATTCAGGGTATGAGCAAACGGTAGAATTCAAGGTCATCAATGCTGTGTTTGCATTGACCAATCAGGAAGGAATTGATCCTTACTGTTATGCCGCTTCCGAAGAAGAAAGGTTATTGTTAACCCAAATGCCCTCTACTTATGAGGTGTGTTGTAATGCGCCTATTTGGTTGAGCCTTTATTTCGACCCCGAAGATTTTGAAGACCCTGTTGAATTGGAGTACTTGGTAGAGTTGTTGTTTGCCGGTGGAGCTACTTATACTGAACTGTTTCCGATTGGGGAGGATGAAATAGCAGATCCTTCGTTTTTTACCTTCTTGGCTAATCCTTATCTGTGTGAATTGCCGGAAGGGATAACGGAGGGGAGGGCATCCATCCAATTTGAGATAGATGAGCCTAATTGGACGTTGGGAAGTACGCTTACCTTTTTCGGTATTACGTTAACTGTAGTTGCCGGAACACCTGGTGTGAATGAGCTTAACCCTAATGCTAATCCTTCTGATCAGATGTTGAACTTCTACAACGCTCTCTTAGCGGCTGAAATATCGCCGGGGGTGTTGTTTACTACCCAGTATAATATTGTTTACGCTTTTACGATGTCTGTTACCGCCATAGGCACCGGCTTTAACCCTCCAAACCCTGTTGGTGATTTCGATGGCGGGATTGCTGTGCTTAATCCCGGTAGTGGTGGCGGCGGTCAATTAACGAGCATAAGCGTAACGGTTCAGATACCTGCTGAGGGGGAAAATGAAGCGATACAGATTGCACAGACACAGACCATATCGGTAAAAAATGATGAGGATTGTTGTTGTGCTACTTTGTTGTATTTCGTCAGTGAGTTGGGTAACATTGATTTCATTGAAGGAACCTGCCCCGGTACCGTTACGCTTGACTTGGATGTAACGACTACCGGTAAGCCCGAAAGCTGCGGGGATTGGATTAACAGTGGAATGTGGGAGGTGAATAATGTTGCACAGGAATTGCAAACCTGCTATATTGCCGTCCGACCGGAACACGAAAAGTATATCCGGTCTTTCTTGAAATCAACCAATAAGTTTTGGTTGGACACCGATACAGGCATGTATTACCGGATTATTCCCGCTCAGAACAAATACACCTTACGTAGAGGGGCGGAAAAGGTTTATATTGAGTTCTCGTTTTACATTAGCTATAATTTACCAAACCAAATCAACTAAGTATGATGGATAAGCTATCCCCCGCAAACGTGATAGATGCTATTAACAGCTTCAATTTAAAGCGGGATGTCTTGTCAATGCCGGATGCACCATTTGGAGGATATGTAAATAGCTTTGGCATGATACTGTATGGCAGCGATGTGTCTTGGAGCGGGTTTGGGGGTGTGAAGGTGAGGTACAATCAAGCCAAGATTGAGTATATCAGGCGGATGGTGTATTATACTATGCCTGCCACTAAATACTTTACAGACATGCAGCTGCTGCATCACTACTTTATTTACCTCACTCCCGCTAATCTGTTGGCTGATGCTGCTTTGGAGGTAAATAGATTGGAAGGAAACTTCCTGAATGCCGTCACCCTAAACTAATCTATATGCTGTTAGTTTCTTTTAATCTAGGAGTTATTTTAATTGCTGCCGTTCTAGCATTGACTATCATATTCATTTGGGCTTGCAGTTGGTATTTCGATTTGGTCCCTAAGCCTAAAGGGTATGTTAAACTCGAATTAGACAGGGATCGTGTGCCGCTTAAAATTGGCAGCACGTTTACGGTCTATGGGGTTACGTTGACTGTAGTGGAGGGATATACTGATAAACCCAATGAGGTGCAAGCCACCAAAAGCTATAACCAGCAATGGGAGAATATCTTTACGGCGTTTTCTTACGCTGAAATATCGCCGGGCGTAAAGTTTATAGATTACTATTCCCTGTCTTACGGATTTTACATTACCATTACCGACATGGGTAGAAGGGATGTGCCTGCTTTGCCGTCCGGCTTCTTTGATGGAGCAATTATTTTACACGAAATAAATAGCTAAAACTATGTTGTACGAATTTGACTTAGTAAATCATATCGTTTTGTTGTTGTTGATAGCCCTGTTCATCATTGGGTGGCACTTGGTTACTCGCCCCGGGATGCTACTTGACTTCATCGGTAAAAGATTGCTCTATATCGAGGAGGAGGAACTTCTTAAACGGTTACCGGTAGAGGTGAGAGAGCAAAAGCAATTGGCGGTAATGGTGTTTGAAGGACAGTTGAAAGAAATCCCTAAAGAGGGGATGGATGTTGATTGTCTAAAACTAGAGTTGATGAAAGACTTTGAGGAATATCTAAAAGATATAAACGTCAAGTCGGATGTCAACTTTGAACACTTGGCTGCTTCGTATGAAATGAAGAAGGATGTACAGCGATGGAAAAAGTGGATAGGACCACCGTTGGGTAATTGTACCGCTTGTTCAGCTTCTGTATTCGGGATTATAGGGATTGTGTTAGCATATTACCCGATGATGATAATCGGAACATCACCTGTCGTTTGGGCGGTTCTTATAGCATCACTCCCGGCAATATCCGGTATTACTCATGTTATCGGTACTAAACAGTAGGTAAGTAAACTTTAAATACTTAGGGGGTAAGTCTGGATTATACAGGCTTGCCCCCTTTTTTTTTGTTAAAAAGTGGCTAATAGAAGTTTTCTAAAAGAAAATTGTAACTAAATGCCACTAAATACAACTAAATGCCGTAAATTTACACCGTAAACAATTAAACACCTTCATAGATATATGAACATAGACACATTACTTGCCCCCACTCCGTCCGAAGTAAAATCGGACAACATGATATTCATCAAAGGCGGCACCTTCGAGATGGGGGATGTCTTTGATGATAACCATTACGAATACGAAAAGCCGGTACATGAAGTAACTGTATCGGACTTTTACCTGTCTTCTACGGTAATGTCTTCTGCATTTATCATAGACAAGATGCGGAAGAAGTTTCCCGGCATCACAGCCGCACACATGCTACACTTCATGTGCGCTGTTCCATCGTGCATAACGTTAGCGATGCTGGAAAAAGCCGACAACCTGCCGCTAACGCAGATCAGTTGGTACGATTGTATTGCTATCTGTAATTGGCTATCGTTGATGGACGGGTTTGAACCGGTCTATACGATTGACGGAGAAAATGTAACCGTCAATTGGGAAGCTACCGGCTATCGCTTACCGACAGAGGCAGAATGGGAATATGCAGCTCGGGAAGGAGGAAAGAAGGTAAGGTTTGGAAACGGTCAGAATATCTTACGCTCCGATGAAGCCAACTTTGATGCCAGGTCAACCATACCGCAACCCTACTCCGAAGTGGGGCAATATAGGGGACATACTGTACCGGTAGATAGCTTCGCCCCTAACGCCTTGGGGCTATACAACATGAGTGGTAATGTATGGGAGTGGTGTCAAGACTTCTTTGACAGCGAGTACTACCGTCACAGCCCGTCTAACAACCCGCGTGGACCCGCAACGGGCAGCGACCGCGTGGTTCGTGGCGGGTCTTGGGGCTATAATCCAGATGGCTGCCGGTCTGCTTTCCGCATCTACACCCTTCCCGACTACAGGCTCATCAATGTCGGGTTTCGCGTCTGCCGGAGTATTGGTTAGGCTTTAGCCCTTTTAATCTTTTACCCCTTTGGCGCAAAGCGCCAAAGATTTTGGAAATTATAGGGTGATATGCTGCTATTGCTTCACAGTTTTTAGCCATGCGCCATTCATTTGTCCTATTTCCAAGAGGCTATACGCCAGCTTCTGGAAGACGGTAGAATTGAACAATCCTAACTCATAACCCAGTCTGCTGTATTGGCGTATTATCTCCAACAGCATATTTATCTTCACCAGATAGCCTGCCTTTTCGTGCTTGGGTGAGTAATATGCGCTTATCAGGAGTTCCATCAAGTCAGTAAGGTGGTTTTGTAGGCGGTCACCGTATGTATATCTTTGATTTTTAGGAATGCGGTTGATAATTGGCGGTAATGGTGTTTGAAGGACAGTTGAAAGAAATCCCTAAAGAGGGGATGGATGTTGATTGTCTAAAACTAGAGTTGATGAAAGACTTTGAGGAATATCTAAAAGATATAAACGTCAAGTCGGATGTCAACTTTGAACACTTGGCTGCTTCGTATGAAATGAAGAAGGATGTACAGCGATGGAAAAAGTGGATAGGACCACCGTTGGGTAATTGTACCGCTTGTTCAGCTTCTGTATTCGGGATTATAGGGATTGTGTTAGCATATTACCCGATGATGATAATCGGAACATCACCTGTCGTTTGGGCGGTTCTTATAGCATCACTCCCGGCAATATCCGGTATTACTCATGTTATCGGTACTAAACAGTAGGTAAGTAAACTTTAAATACTTAGGGGGTAAGTCTGGATTATACAGGCTTGCCCCCTTTTTTTTTGTTAAAAAGTGGCTAATAGAAGTTTTCTAAAAGAAAATTGTAACTAAATGCCACTAAATACAACTAAATGCCGTAAATTTACACCGTAAACAATTAAACACCTTCATAGATATATGAACATAGACACATTACTTGCCCCCACTCCGTCCGAAGTAAAATCGGACAACATGATATTCATCAAAGGCGGCACCTTCGAGATGGGGGATGTCTTTGATGATAACCATTACGAATACGAAAAGCCGGTACATGAAGTAACTGTATCGGACTTTTACCTGTCTTCTACGGTAATGTCTTCTGCATTTATCATAGACAAGATGCGGAAGAAGTTTCCCGGCATCACAGCCGCACACATGCTACACTTCATGTGCGCTGTTCCATCGTGCATAACGTTAGCGATGCTGGAAAAAGCCGACAACCTGCCGCTAACGCAGATCAGTTGGTACGATTGTATTGCTATCTGTAATTGGCTATCGTTGATGGACGGGTTTGAACCGGTCTATACGATTGACGGAGAAAATGTAACCGTCAATTGGGAAGCTACCGGCTATCGCTTACCGACAGAGGCAGAATGGGAATATGCAGCTCGGGAAGGAGGAAAGAAGGTAAGGTTTGGAAACGGTCAGAATATCTTACGCTCCGATGAAGCCAACTTTGATGCCAGGTCAACCATACCGCAACCCTACTCCGAAGTGGGGCAATATAGGGGACATACTGTACCGGTAGATAGCTTCGCCCCTAACGCCTTGGGGCTATACAACATGAGTGGTAATGTATGGGAGTGGTGTCAAGACTTCTTTGACAGCGAGTACTACCGTCACAGCCCGTCTAACAACCCGCGTGGACCCGCAACGGGCAGCGACCGCGTGGTTCGTGGCGGGTCTTGGGGCTATAATCCAGATGGCTGCCGGTCTGCTTTCCGCATCTACACCCTTCCCGACTACAGGCTCATCAATGTCGGGTTTCGCGTCTGCCGGAGTATTGGTTAGGCTTTAGCCCTTTTAATCTTTTACCCCTTTGGCGCAAAGCGCCAAAGATTTTGGAAATTATAGGGTGATATGCTGCTATTGCTTCACAGTTTTTAGCCATGCGCCATTCATTTGTCCTATTTCCAAGAGGCTATACGCCAGCTTCTGGAAGACGGTAGAATTGAACAATCCTAACTCATAACCCAGTCTGCTGTATTGGCGTATTATCTCCAACAGCATATTTATCTTCACCAGATAGCCTGCCTTTTCGTGCTTGGGTGAGTAATATGCGCTTATCAGGAGTTCCATCAAGTCAGTAAGGTGGTTTTGTAGGCGGTCACCGTATGTATATCTTTGATTTTTAGGAATGCGGTTGATAACCGGAATAGCGTATTTTAGCAAATCATAAGATTTTGTTACAATCGTTTCTTTGTTGTTGTTCATATAATAGTTAGTTTTTCTTATTCAAACCACAAACTTAATACATGAAACGGTGCAAACATCTTTTTGACGAGCTAATCTCTTTTGAAAATCTGCTACTGGCAGCAGAAAAAGCACAGAAGGGGAAGCACTCAAATCCAAATGTGGTGCAGTTCATGTTTAACATGGAAAAGGAGCTATTTCGAATACAGGAGGAATTACGTACTCAAAGATACCGCCCCGGAGCTTACAATGCTTTTTTTATTTTAGACCCTAAGAAGCGCCTAGTTAGCGCCGCTCCGTTTAAAGACAGAGTTATTCATCATGCCCTTTGCAATATCATTGAACCAATCTTTGAGCGTTGTTTCATACATGATACATACGCTAACCGCAAGGGGAAAGGTACGCATCAGGCGATCTTGCGGTATCAGCAGTACGCCCGTCAGTATCCGTATGTATTGAAATGCGATATACGAAAGTTTTTTCCAAGCATTGACCATGAGTTGCTGAAAACCGAGTTGAGGAGTAAAATAGCTTGCAAAAAGACATTGTGGTTAATAGACACCATCATTGACGCATCCAACCCGCAGGAAGAGCATATTGCCTATTTTGCCGGAGATGATTTGTTTACTCCCTACCAACGCAGGCGAGGGCTTCCTATCGGCAACCTAACCAGTCAGTTTTGGGGAAATGTTTTCATGAGCCGGTTCGACCATTTTGTAAAAGAGCAATTAAAGGCACCGGGTTACATCCGCTATGTGGATGATTTTGTACTGTTTGCAGAAAGCAAAGCACAGTTGAAAGAATGGAAAGTTGCTATTGACGGGTATCTCGATAAGTTCCGGTTGATGTTGCACCCGCGTAAAACGCAAATATATACTACTCAATCAGGTGTTCCGTTTCTTGGCTTTCGCGTGTTCCCATATCACCGAACAGTCAAGAAAGAAAGTGTCAGGCGTTATACCCGAAACCTTCGGCGAAAGTTGAGATTGCGCAGACAAGGACTGCTTTCGGCGCAAGAATTAGAGAATGGTCTGAACAGTTGGCTTGGGCATGTGCGCTTTGGCTGTAGCAGACGGCTGGAATATCGAATATATTGGTATCTTTGCGACCAAGGGGTAGGGCTATTTAAACATCCGCGTGGTTCGTGGCGGGTCTTGGAACAATAATCCAGATAACTGCCGGTCTGCTATCCGCAACAACAACCATCCCGACAACAGGAACAACAATGTCGGGTTTCGCGTCTGCCGGTTCTTGTATTGCCTGTGTTGCCGCATTGCAATCCGCCTGCGGCAAGTGTGCATATTACCAATACGAGCCTTACTCCTGCTTGTTAATTATGAACAGGCAAACACATCGGTTGCGCGGGCGGCAAGTAGGCTTTAGTGCAGAAAGCTGCCCGTTTTTGAGGTGTCAGTCAACCTTAATGCGCCTTGAAAAAGTTTTTCTAATTTTTTTTAAGAAAAAAAAACTTTTTTCAGTTGTTTAAAGCTACTATTAGTTGTTTTTTCGACCATAAATATAGCAAGTAGTTGCTTGCTATATTTCTAAAGGCTTCCTGTCGTGCAAATCGGTTGCACTGTTGTCCTATTATGGTTAGATTTGCACAATTGTCGCTTATATTTATTGTTAAAAGCAAAAAGTAGAAATGCCTATTCCAGATTTTGATCACAACCATGTTTTACCGCCCCATTTAGGAACTCCTGTTGATCCGAGCCAGATATCGCCATACTATTGCACCATTTTTGAAACATGTCAAAGGTTCGCTACGTCCCCTCAAAGGATTAGTATATTAAAAAACTACGTAGCCTTTAGGCAACAAATGACGGCATCTGGAATTATAACAGGTTTTCAATGGCTAAATGGTAGTTTTATGGAGGATGTTGAAACATCTAAGAGACGACCGCCCAATGATTTGGATTTAATTACTTTCTTTGGAGGATTGTCTGAAGATGAAATTGATAATATTTTAGCAACATTTCCTGAGTTCGGAAGCCCGGCATTATCAAAAATCAATTTTCACCTCGACCATTATGCTATTGACTATACTATTGATCCGATTCTAACTATTGAGCAAACAAGGTATTGGCAACAACTGTTTTCTCATAATAGAAATAGAGTTTGGAAAGGGATATTACAGTTACCTTTGAATACAGAAATTGATGACCGACAATCTTTAGTCTATTTAAACTCACTATAACATGAGCATTTATCGAGAAATACAAAGCATAAAAGCTCAAATCATCGATACCGAAAGGTTGTTAAAGATGGTTGCTGGACATAAATTAATGTCAATCGGGCTTAAAGAAAAAATCGATTCTTTAAAGAAAGAATTAGCTTCTTTTCCGGAGACCTCTTTTGAGCCAACGGTGCAATTGCTTTTTAGTGGTAATGCCGTTCATGGTTCAGAAGGAATAAAATCTTCGTTTATTGCGAAGACAGTCACTCCATTTCAGGAAATGATTAAAACACAAGTAGCACTAGAAAAATATGATCAGGTAGGTAAAAGAGGGCAAACAAAAAAAGGGAGTAATGTAGAGCTTTACATAACAGCACTTCCAACGGGTTCTTTTGGTGTGGAATTAAGCCAGTTAGAAGATACCGAATTGTTTGACAGTATAGACATTTCAAATGCAATGAAGCATGTCATGTCGCTAATAGATAGTGCTACCTCTGACGACAATGCATTCGAAGCATTATTGGACTCTACTCCGCAAAGGTTATTCACTAACCTCAAACGTTTCTTGCAAGCGATTGCAGAAGAAAAGTCGGTTTTAAAAATGGAAAGTAACGAATTAGGGATCGAGATAACAAATGCAAGAGTTGCCGAGGGCTATCAAAGAGTTGCAACAATGGTTGACGATGAGAGAGAAGTATTTATGAATGCAGTATTCAGGGGGTTACTTTTAGACTCAGGTAAATTTGAAATTTTAGACGAAGAAGGAAAGAAGATTTCTGGATTTATAAGCAAGGATTTAAACGAAGAACAATTAGTTGATTATGATATTTCGTTCCTAAATAAGCTTTGTAAAGTTCACTTAAAAACCAATCGGTTTAAATTCAAAACAGGTAAAGAGAAAATAGTGTATGAATTGCTTCAAATCAGTGAAATCAAAGAGTAACAGCAAAACCGTATCCTAAATGAAACCAGTAACCGAAACACCGGTAACAGAATAGTTCATTCAGGTAATTGCATTAAGCTCTTTAACAGAACAGTAAATCCTGCATAACAAGCAAGGGCTTTTCAAAATAAAACGGCAACCGGATTTAATCCCGATTGCCGTTTTTTTAGTTTAGTTACTTTTAAAGGGTAAGTGCTAATAAGGCGTAGCAACTATTAAGGCATCCTTAATGGTTGCTCGCAAAGCTAAATAGGTTTGGTAAATCTGGTTGCGGCGTTTCGGCAGCCAATGCGTTCCCGCCATCAGTTCCGTGAACATGTCTTCAAGGCTTTCTAAGTGTGCATCCGCATCGTGAGCAATGTCATCAACCATTCCCACTGCGGTGCAACCTCTTTCGTCCTTGATGAAGGCACGAAGGTTGTAGTAGGTGAAGAATGCTGATTGCTTACCTGCTTCATCGCGAAGTTGGGTAGTCACTACCCACTCCGTGAACAAGTCGTGGAGGTTGTCAAGATGAACCTCCGCTTCATCAGTGTTTTTAAGGTTATTCACGACATCCTGCGCTGTCTGCGGAGGGTAACAAGGAACGGGCATTTCTGCCACAGCACCACTGGAGGGGGCTGAATTGGGTTCTCTTTCGGTTGTTCGCATTTGAAAAAGATTTGGGATTGAAAAATGGGGGTGCGTCACCGCGAACAACCGCTATTACTACCGTAACAGGAAAGAGTTTCCGGACTTTCACCGGTATGCGCACCCTTATCTTTGGGTCTATCCAGACTTGTAAAAGCAAAATTTAAACGGTAGTTTGGTGAGAGAAATAGGTTTGTTCGCATTGCAAAGTTCCACACGATTTCTCATTTAACCAAACGTTTTTTGCCTAAAAAAATAATTTACGCAAAAATAGCGCAATTAGTTACATTTAGCAACTATTAGCGACAATTTAACGTTAAAAAGTAGCAAATAGCAACACAGAAACATCTTTAAAATTAGCATGGGTGTTAAGCTATTGCAATTAACTGTACTAATGGTTAATTTTGCGTTTGTTGCTACTTCAATTCTAAATCTGATTATTATGAAAAAGACACTGCTACTTTTATGCTTGACTGCTTGCCTATTGTTTGCGGGATGTAAGAAAGACAACCCTTATCAGGGGGAATGGAAGTTTACATTCTTTGGTTGCTATTATTTTGATGCAAATATTGATAGTAAAGGGGATTTTGAGTTTAACACTACTGTACCTATATTGGCACCGGCGGGATTTTATGAATACTTAGTTAATGGGAACATTGATGAAGACGGTGAAATATCTGGCAATGTGTTTTATGGTAGCCAAAATGTTGGCAATTTCTATGGAACAGCATTAAGCGACTCTTTGTTATTAGGCTCTTATGAAGTTGAATTAATTGGACCACCTACATGTTCTGCTTCAATGAACGGAGATCCGTTTTTTTGGGAAGCGCATAGTAGATAAAACCAAATATAACCATTAGCGACAAAAAATAACTATTAGTAGTATTAGCGAGGGTAAATAAGTTACTTTTGTAACTGCAAGCAATATCCCTCTATTATGCTAATGCTTCTTTTTATGCTAAAGCTGATAATTACCGCCCCAAATTACAACCTCCCTGCAAGTTACCGAGACGAGGACGGCTTCTTTTC
>CALCIK010000085.1 GCA_937907475.1 uncultured Bacteroidota bacterium
CCCTTACACCTTATCCCTTACACCTTATCCCTTACACCTTATCCCTTACACCTTATCCCTTACACCTTAAATTAAAAATCCGGCAACACCAAAAATAATGGCGTTGCCGGATTTTGTAAAGATGCCACAGAATACATGAATTAAATTACCAAAATTTATTGAAATTGCTGAAGTAATCTTTCGGCACGACAAAGATAGGTGAATTATTGTTAAATGTGCGCACAATCAAACCCTCTTTTTTGTTTTAAATTTGAATATTTATATTCAAATTTAAAACATTTTCTAAACCAATAATTAATTTCACATGGATTCAACGCATTTGCATTTATTGCTCAATCACTTCCCGATTATCGGCACGCTTATCGGTGTTTTAGTTTTAGCCTACGGACTTCTTACCAAAAGCCGTGCTGTACAGTTGGTTGCTTGTTATTTGTTAATAGCGATGACGGTGATTGCCTATCCGGTGATGGAAACCGGAGAAGGTGCAGAAGATACCGTAGAAAAGTTAGCCGGAGTATCAAAAACCATTATGCACAACCACGAAGAAGCAGCCGAAGTTGCCTTTTGGGTGATGATAGCCGGCGGGGCTTTGGCATTGATTGCCGTGGTGCTTCATTTTTTAGGCAATACCATGTTTACCATTGCCATAGCAGCCACCTTAATTGCATCTGCAACCGCCTTTGGTTTTATGGCAAGGACGGGTTATATCGGCGGACAAATACGGCATACTGAAATACATAGCCCAAGTTTGCAAAACTCGTTGCAACAGGATATGAATACCGGTAGTGCTAATGATGATGATGATTGATTTGCAATTGAAAATGGGTAAATGGCAATGAGTATTAGTTGAATGCTATTAAAATCACGCCAATATTTTCTTGGCAAGGTCAATTTTTAGATTCACAACTCATTGCTTACCCATATTCTCTGCCAGCATATAAACAAGGAAAAGCACGAGTGCCGTTGCAACAGCAACCGGTAAAGTCCACCACAAAAGAATATTGGTGAAGACCAAAGCCCCGATTGTGCCGATAAATAAAAGTAGTATCAAGGACACGATTAGCATACCAATTTTCCTTCGCTTTTTAGGCGAAATAATGACTTCTTCTGAAGCCAAGGTTTCTAATTTATCTGTTGTTTTGATGGGTTCAAGTTCTTTTTCCGATTGAAGGGCGTTTTGCGACAATGCCTCGGAGGCAATGATAAGTTCCGGTTCTTGAGGTTGATCAATACCCTTAAAGGCATCCTGCAAAAGCCGATAGATATTGACATTGAACAAACTCTTTTCGCAAACAATATCGCTCATCCCTTTCTCGGCATATTTAAAAAGCAGTTGGGTAGGATAGAAATGAGGAGGAGTTGATTCAGCGCATAGTTCGCAGTTACAAGCGAGCATTTCTTTTATCTGAAGGCTACTGAAATTGCTGTTAATATCTTCCAACGCATTGCGAACCAATTCGAGCGTTTCTTGGTGTTGTTGTCCGGTAATGGCGATGGTAATCTTTCGCTCAAAATAATTTTCTTTGACCAAAGCCTGCGTTTGGTTGTAATGAATGAGCACGCCATACCGCCAATTGACCGATTTCGAGATAAAGTAATGCAGCTTCACGATTAAGCGGGTCAAAATCCCTTTGGGCATGAAGTGATAACGGTATTCATATTTTAATACCTCATCGGGCTGCCAATCGTGTTCGGGTTCGTCAACGGGCAGGAGTTGCGGGGCGAGGTAATGCCCGTGCTTTAGCTCAAAACAAAGTTCGAATTTAGGGTTTTTCATTAAGGCGAGCAGTTCCCTTCGTTGGTCGGCATAAATGGCGTCGCTCCAAATATAGGCAAGGTCGTCATCGGTAAAATGTCCCCGCTTGTTTTTAACCCTTTGATTGTCCAATACCTTATATACACCGGTTGTTACCCAGTCGTGATTTAAGAAAATCATGTTTTTTAGATCGGGGTCATCCTGAAAATGCAAAAGAATACCCAAATCGTGAAAGAACTCGCTTAAATACATGGCTCCCTCTTCGTCAATATAATGTTTCCGGCAAATGGTGATGTATTCTTTGTATGAGATATAGTCTTTGTGTTCTTTTTTCAGGGTTTCGAGTTCAGCCCTTATATCCAACCATACTTTTGGCAAGGGCGTGCCCAAGTGCGGGAGCAATTGCCGGTTGGTCAGAATGTTGCGAAGTTTAGCTTTAAGGGCTTTTATCGTGTCGCTATAATCGGGATGGCAACTGATTTTACTAAAGGCGGCAATGTTTTCAAATGTTTTTTGGTATTCCTTGATTGGAAGTTCTTTGGTGGGTTGGTCACATTTGTTCAACACTAAAATCACCGGACTTTTATCGCCCAAAATCTGGATAATGTTAAGCCAATAATAGAAATCTTCGTGCTTGTCTTCCTTCCTCGATTCAGTTACCAGGATATAGATAGAGCGTTTGGTCAAAAAGAATTGGTGGGTAGAGTGATAGATTTCCTGCCCGCCAAAGTCCCAGATATTGACCCTGAAATCTTTGTTCAACCCAAGTTCAGCTTTGGGAATCATCCATTCTTTGATGTCAATACCCTCTGTACTTTCTTCATCTTCCATCGTATAGTTGGGAATGGTCAGGGCTTTCGAGAGTGTAGTTTTACCAACCCTCCCCTCTCCTACCAACAGAAGTTTGATTTCGTAGAGGTAATCCTTTTCGAGTGCTTTATTGAGTTCGGTAAAATAATGACGGATAGCGGCCAACCCCCGATGGGTGATTTCGGGAGGCGGCGTTTCGATGGGGTTATCGTTGGCATAAAAGTATTGAAGATTGGGCAACCAAGCCACTGCCTCCGGTAAAAACCTGATTTGGTTGTTGCGCAAGTCCAAGAGTTGCAGACTTCTGAGCTTATCAATCTGTTCGGGCAAATCCGAAAGTGTATTGTCGCGCACATCCAAATACTCCAAATTGATAAGCTGTGCCAAAGTATTGGGTAGTGCTTTTAGGCAATTGTTATTTAGGTCGAGCAATTGCAGGCTTTGGAGAAGGTGAATATTTTCGGGCAGCGCATCCAAGGCATTGCTGCTCACATAAAGCCTTTGCAATTGACCAAGTCGCGTGATACTAGCCGGCAATTGGGTAATCAGGTTATTGTTTAGATGTAGCCGTTGCAACTTATTGAGTTGACCAATATCGGCAGGTAATTGTCGAAGATGGTTTCCGTTTAGGGACAGGTGTTGTAAAGCAGTCAGACGGCAAATGTCTTGGGGCAAATCCTTCAATTGGTTGCTGCTCATATCCAATCGTTGCAACTTTTGCAAACCTGAAAAAACGCTCGGCACTTCTGCGAATTGGTTATTGCTTAAACCCAAACGCAACAGATTGGTTAAACTGGAAAGGGCTAAAGGGAGGGTTTGAAGTTGGTTAAACCCCGCATCGAGCAATTGCAGTTTAGAAAGTTGCCCAAAAGTTTCAGGGAGTTTTTTTAAACGATTGCGGCTGATGTCAAGTGTTTGCAATTGGGTCAAAGCTGCAATTTCGTCCGGCAATTCATCAATCAAATTACAACTTAAATCGAGCAACTTGAGGCTACTCAATTTAAGTATTTGCGGAGGTATCCGCGTAATTTGATTGCGGTTTTGTTGGGTGTAATCCGACCAATGTCCAAGTTTAAGCTCCTTTAAGTTTGTTAGCGAAAAAACCTCATCGGGAATAGTAGTCAATCCACAATTGGATAAATTGAGGGTGTCGGCATTTTCCCGATGAGCTGTTTCAATTCTAAGGAGTGCTTCTTGGAGGTTCATGAATAATTGGTTCTTTGACAGATGACTTGCAGAAGAGTCGATAATCTCAATGAATGTTTATTCAACTGCCTGATGCATGGCATCAACGATTACTTTTAAAAAGCTGAAAATGACAACTTCCGCTTCTGGGTCAATATCTTCATCTTCAATTGCAACCGATGCCGCAAAATCCAATAATTCGCTTTGTGGATGCTTTTCAATTATTTCATTGAGGTCAAAGACCACATCTTCTTCACCATCCCCGGCTAAAGCATCTAAGGCTTCTTCATTTTCCTCATCTGCTTTCATGATGGCTTCCATACTAATCTTTGGCAATTTCACATCGGCTAAAACCGTAGCATACCAAACGATTATGCCATTGATAAAAAGAATTTCGTTTTCGTCTTCGGTGATGCCGTCTTCGATTGCCGATAATAAATAAGCAGCAATTTCGGGTTGGGACTTGGTAAACTCGTCAATAAAAGGAATGAGGGTTTCATCATTCAGTTCGTTAGCAACTTCAAGGGATTTATCAATAAATTCTGCTGAGATAAATTTCATTTTGCGATTGTTTTAGTTAGGATTTACAATTCTAGATTAATGTTGTGAAATTGAGTGCAAATATAAGTAAAGTAAGGGTATTGTTCAAATTGGTGTGCTAAAGCATCTATTTAACCTCTATGGTAATGATTGGTTTGCTTACCTATTGCACTGAAAAAGCACTACATTTGAGCCATGAAAAGCACAATTATTATCGGTTCAAGAGGGAGCGAATTGGCACTTTGGCAAGCGCGATATGCTCAAAGTTTGCTAAGAACGGCAGGTTTTGAAGTTGGAATTAAAGTCATCCAAACCAAAGGCGATGCTATACAGCATCTTAGCTTTGATAAAATAGAAGGTAAAGGTTTTTTTACCAAAGAATTGGAAATGGCATTACTGCAAGGTGAAATAGATTTAGCCGTCCATTCCTACAAAGACTTACCCACCCAATCGGAAGAAGGGTTGATAATAGGTGCGTGTTCTTACCGCGACAATCCTTTGGATATATTGGTCATTCACTCCGATGCTTACGATCAATCCATGCCTCTAAGTCTTCGACAAAACGCCGTAGTCGGCACTTCCGCTGCAAGGAGAAAAGCACAACTAAGAGCCATCCGTCCCGATTTGCAATTGATGGATTTAAGGGGAAATGTCCCGACCCGATTGGGAAAAGTAGGTAAGGGTTACGATGCGGTGATATTGGCGGCTGCCGGATTGAATCGTTTGCAATTAGATTTGAGGCACTACAAAACTTTAACCCTATCCCCTACCCAATCCGTACCTGCACCCGCTCAAGGAATATTGGCCTATCAAATTAGAGAAGACGATGTGCAGATGAAACAGATTGTTTCACATTTAAATCAGCCCGATGTAGCTAAATTAGTTCATTTGGAGCGCGATATTTTGCACCAATTAGGGGGAGGCTGCCAACAACCCATCGGTGTTTATGCCACTCAAAACGAAGACTTAGAGTATTTACTTTGGGCCTCCTTCGCAAAAGATGAACACGATTTTCCTAAAAGAGTGTTCATCAAAAGTCCGAACTTATCGGGTTTAGCCGAAGCGGTCATTACTCGATTGAAGTTTGCACAAAGCAAAACGGTATTTATATCCCGCCAACTTTCGTCCGATAGTTATTTTGCGCGAGCACTCAAACATCGAAACTTTGCGGTACATGCTCATTCATTAGTAGCATTTGCTTCCATCCCCTTTGACCAAATCCCTGCAACCGATTGGGTGTTTTTTAGCAGTCAACACGGCGTGCGTTTTTTCTTTGAGCAGAACCCTGTTCTAAACGATGCCGTTCAATTTGCCGCAATAGGCGGTGCAACTGCACAAGCAATCCGGCAATACAAAAAGGAATGTAGTTTTGAGGGGGAAGGTGCCGATACTGTTCAAATAGCAACACGCTTTGGGGAGTTAGCACACGGAAAACGTGTTTTATTCCCCATGGGCGACAATGGCCTGCAAACGGTGCAGAAGATATTGGGGCATGCCATTGAAAGCGAAAACTTGTTGGTCTATAAAAACCAAGAGAAAGAGGAATTTGAATTGCCCCAATGTCAAATCTTAGTTTTTACCAGCCCCTTGAATGTTCGCGCTTATTGCCGTCATTACCATTTAAAGGAAGCTGAAAAAATTATTGCGATAGGCAATACTACGGGAGAGGAATTGGCGAAACAGGGATGCCACAACTACATACTTCCATATCACCCGGACGAAGTATCGTTGTCAGATATGTGTTGGTAACACCGGTATTGTAAAAGGTATTGTACTATTTCTGATCGTTTGCTACACTTGCATCCATCGTTGGGCTGCCAAAGTCAATCAGTTCTCCACCAAATTCGGCATCTTTGAATTTGTCTAGCAATTCTTTACTGACTTTTTGTTTACCACAGTCAGTACATTCACTACTGACCAACTCGGAACCGCCCGGAAGCACAACCGCAGTATTTTTACATCGGTTGCTGACCACAAAAATAACATCTTCGTCACTTGCAGCAAGGCTGATAACCGAATAGCCCATTGTGTGAAGGGTGGTTACTAAATCTTGAGGGAAAAACACTTCTGCTCCGTTTACTTCACGCCTTGCGATTAACCTGACTTGTTTGTCCAACGCATCCGTAGAACAAGATAACATGCCGGGCATGTCCATGAAATATTTTTCGAGTTTGAGCGCATCGAGTTCGGTAAACTCGGTTAGGTTTTTTTCGCCGGTTAATTTCTTAAAACGGTAAGTGGCAACTCTGACAGGAATGGGGGTATCTTTCTGCATGTTTTTGACTTCTTCGCTTTCAACATAGCGTTTGGTCGGACTGTCTTGTGCAGAGGCAAGAGTAAAAGAACTAAGCGCGAAAAATGCAACGAGGAGTATAGCTTTTTTCATCGTGTTGATATTGTAAATTGTTTTGCAAATTGGTATCGTTAAAAAGAGAAAACACATTTGATGGTTAAACTACAGGCTTCTTACTCGAAGAAGGACAAATTCACTACTAATATGAGGAAATGATATGCAAATTAGAGCATTAAATTTAATCGGCCAACTTTTTAACACAACTTATTTTTTACTTGACGTAACAGTTGGTTTGATGCTAATGATTTAAAGGGGTTAGCGCGTGTTTTTGAATTAGAAGCTTGACTACTACATTCTTGTTGGACATAAAGATTAATCACTCCGACTGTTAGTTTCTATTTTAAAACATACAGCAAGTAAAGTGCCGAATTTGTTAATTATTGATTTTTGGTGCTTAATTTTACCCCATGGATAATAACGAGGTAAAAAAAACGCGGCGGTTTTCTATATCAAGAACTTTGTTCTACTTATTACTCCTCACGTTGGGAATATTGGGTGGGCTTCGTTTATGGAATTCCGGAATAAGTCATGAAGAAAAGCAGTATCAGTTTTACCGCAAAATAGCTGATAGCCTTTACTTACATAAATCCTTTCAAGACGCACTCAATTTTTATGAGTCGGCACTTAGTTATCGCCCCGATGACCGATATACGTTAGAACAGATTAAGGCGGTTCAGGCAAATTTGGATATTACTTTCATCAACACATTTGGCGGGGCTGCAAACGACGAGGGCATTGGCATCGCATTGACCAACGATGCAGGGTATTTGATGGTTGGAAATACTAACTCATGGGGGAATGGTAAATCACAAGGTTGGATAATCAAAACCGATGCACTTGGTCAGTTGGACAGAAGGCAAACCATCGGTAATGCCGATGATAATTTTCTCCAAGCCATGATACCTACTAAAGATGGTTTGTTTTTGGCGGCCGGGACTACTATTTTGAATGGCAAAAGTCATCTTTGGCTCGTAAAAATTAACCAAGACGGGCGAAGCCTTTGGGAACAAACATGGGGAGATGATACACTACAAGTGAGCGGTCTTGCCGTTGCCGAAAATACGGACTCTACCCTTTGGGTGGTGGGTCATATTCAGGTATCGGATACCTCCGGTACTGATGCTTTTGTGGGACATTTTGATGCGGGGGGTAATTTTCTAAACTACTTTATTGTTGGCAATAAAGGGGCAGATGCTGCCATGGCAGTTGGGGTGGTTAATGATACGACTATTGCCTTGGCAGGTTATACCCAAGAGAAATTGACCGTTAATACAGATGGCTGGTTTGCATTGATGAGCAATAAAGGGGAAGTGTTAAGGCAAACTAGCAGCGGGGGTAAGAGCAATGATGTATTTACCTCCCTCGCCGTCTTACCAGATGGACGAATGACGGCAGCAGGACATTCGCAGTCTTATGGGAACGGAAGTTTAGACCTTTGGGTGGTGCAATTCGATGCTACCGGAAAAGAATTGTGGAACAAAGCGATTGGCGGCGATGGGAATGATGCTGCGCGTAGCATAGTAGCCTTGTTTGATGGAAGTTTTGCGATAGCAGGCTATACCACTTCATCCGGGCATGGCGGTAAGGATATTTGGTTGTTGAAAATTCACAGAAACGGCGCTGTTGATTGGAAAAAGGAATTGGGCGATGTGGAAGATGATGCCGCCAATATGCTTTTTGTTGCGCCCGATGGCGGGTATGCCCTCTGTGGTTATTTGACACAAAAGAAAAATACCGAATTGTGTATCGTAAAAACCAATGCTAAAGGCGAAGTTTCGGATATGAAGTGATAAGAGTGTTAAAGATGAGCACTCTTTTAAACGAGATAACTAAATAGGTTATAGTTGTCGTTGACCACAATATACTCATATCCACAGGCTTCCATTCGCTCTATCAAAGGGGGATAGGCTTCTTTCTGTTTCAATTCTATACCTATTAAAGCAGGGCCACTGTTTCGGTTATGTTTCTTGGTGTATTCAAAATCGGTGATTTCATCGTCCGGCCCCAATACTTTATCTAAAAATTCGCGGAGGGCACTTGCTCTTTGTGGGAACTTTACGATAAAATAATGTTTTAATCCCTCGTAAATCAAGGAGCGGTCTTTTATTTCGGGCATTCGTTCGATGTCGTTGTTGCCGCCACTGACAATGCACACCACATTTTTCCCTTTAATTTGGGAGCGATAAAAATCTAACGATGCGATAGAGAGTGCGCCGGCAGGCTCGACAACAATGGCATCGTCATTATACAGGCTTAGGATAAAGGTGCATATTTTACCTTCGGGCACTAATATCAAATCGTCTATCACGCTTTTACAAATCTCCAGATTGATTTTGCCCACCCGCCGCACTGCAGCACCATCCACAAAGGTATCAATGTTATCGAGTATGACCACTTGGTCTTCTTCAAGGGCGCGCTTCATAGAGGGCGCACCGGATGGTTCTGCGCCAATGATTTGTGTGTCGGGGCTTAGTCGTTTGACATAACTACCCACTCCGGCTATTAACCCGCCGCCACCAATTGGGACAAAGAGGTAATCAATATGCCCTTGAAACTGTTTGAGTATTTCAACGCCCACTGTTCCTTGTCCTTCGATGATTAAAGGATGCTCGAAGGGGGGGACTAAGACTTTACCGTTCTGTTCGCTATATATTAAGGCTTCGGCATTTGCCGCATCAAAGGTATCTCCACATAATACTACTTCTACGTATTGCTTTCCGAGCAGTTGTACTCGTTTTATTTTTTGTTGGGGGGTGGTGGTGGGCATGTATATTTTGCCCTTAATGCCTAAAAGCTGACAACTGTAAGCAACTCCTTGAGCATGATTGCCGGCACTTGCACAGACTATCCCTTTTTTTGCTTGCTCATCGGGCAGTTGCGACATCAGGTTATAGGCTCCTCGTATTTTGTAGGAGCGGACTATCTGCAAATCTTCGCGTTTAAGAAAAATGTTGGCTTCATACTTTTCGGATAAATTGCGGTTGAATTGTATGGGCGTTTCGGCAGATACGCCATTTAAACGATAACTCGCTCTGATGATATTCTCTACATGTATCGCCGTTTCGATGGATGGTAACATTGATTGCTTTTTATCGGTATTGTTTAACAGATTTGATAACACTATGAATGACTAAGTAAATTTATTATTCCTGCCCTACCCAGACTTTAACCGCCATCATACACCTGTTTTGAAACTCGTACCAATTCCATTCTTGACGGGAAGGGTTTCCCGGCCATGGGTCGCGAAGTACTACCTTTTCGGGAATTACTCCGGTGATGTTTCCAAAATAATCGTATTGGTTATAGTAGGTAATGGCGGTTAGAACGTAAGCATGACCGGAACCCGTCATCGGATCCATTAACCCGACAATCAACGGCCATTTACCCGATAAGGCATTGACCGTTTCTTCAACAGTCGTATAGCCGCCATAAGCATAGACCACTGAATATTTACCTTTGGAATCGGGTATCCAACCGTTGAGGGCTTGTAATATCTGATATTCGTTGGCAGGTAAATTGACGTAGGGCGAGCCGTATATTTTTGTTACCACATCTGCCTGATTGACATACAAGCCGTGATAGTTCAACAGCATTTGAATACATGCCGCCCAACACCAATTGGATTGGACTTGTGAGCCGGCATTGACAGAGGAAGCGCGCATAAATTCAAACTCTTCCGTTGGAATGCCACAGGTATAATAGTTTTGGTCATGTTGAACACATGATTGACCTACGGAAACGATTGACAGATGAAGGAACAGACCAAGAAGTATCGTTTGAAACAGCTTTGCTTTCATGGTAAAGGGTGTTTGATTGGTTAAGGTTGGTTTGACCAATTAATTATTTTCATAGAGATGATGTCATTGGTTGGTGTGTCTTGGAGCATTTTACTTTATGCAAATGTAGTAAAAGCCTTAAATGCTTGTTACATTCATCGGGTTTGAAGAGGGCTTTTTTTTTGTGTTAGGCGGTGTAAATGTAATAAATAGGAGTTGTATAATGGTTATTCCTGCAAATCGCTATTGGGATACAATTTGGCCGGATAAAAAAACGCACCCCTCTAATTTAATTTAAGAGTGGTGCGCTAAAAACATTTTTACCAAAAAAAAGACAACTACAATTTAAGTGTATCTACTTGCTATAATCCTTTCGATTATCGAAGTGCTTAAGTTCCTTTTCTTCTTTACAAAAGCGGCAACAAGAGATTTTAAACATTATTGAGCAATTAAGAACTTAATGCTTTGGCTTTTTGAACCATTGCTCAGATGGAGTAAATACATGCCGGAAGGCATGTTTTCGATGGGCAACAAGACTTGTTGAGTGCCTGCACTGTTCCCTAAGTTTTTTGAAGCAAAAGATTTACCTGTTAAATCAAATACTTGCAATTGCAGGGCATTTGTGCCGGTATAATGATAGGTCAGTTGAAGCATGTTTTGCGATGTTTGGGTTACGTGGGCATCGAAGGTTTGGTTATTGGGTTCGATGGAAGTGCCGAGAAAGGCGGCATCGTAAATTTCGTATTGCAATACTATATCACAACCGGTTTGAGTGTTGGTAACGGTTACATAATAGATACCGGCAGTAAGATTTGTTGCGAGGTCGCCACTTAATAAAGCATTGTGTGACCATGAATATTGCATATCCTCTTCGGGATAGATGGTTAGTTCTATGCTACCCATTGTGCCGTTGGTGGTGTTGGCATTGGTTAGCAGGTATGGCTCAGTGGGGTAAAGAGTAAACTCGTAATTGGCTATGTTGAAAGTATAAATATCCTCACAACCCGCATAGTCTGTAACGGTTACGGTGTAATAGCCTGCCGGTAAATTGGTGGCAGCGGGAGAGTTTAAGGTAACATCGTGCGACCAAGAATAGGTAACATTTTGTAAATAGGTGAGAACGAGTTCTCCATCACTTTGTCCGCAGTTTTCGTATTTGTATGATTCCAACGTGGCTAAGCTCGCTCCTTCATTAGATAGTTGTATCGTATTAACGGTTTCGCAGCCAAATTCATTGGTGATGGTTACGGTGTAAGAGCCGGCGGCTAAATAAACTGCCATGTTATCGGTTAAAAACGGGTCGTGAGACCAAGCAATCTGACATCCTTCGGGAAGATATGACAGTTCAATGATACCATTCATCGCTCCGCAAGCAGGTTTGGTAACATTTGCATAGACATAAGTAGATTCGTGTTCTGTCATCAAATTATACTCTGCAAAAGTTTTGCAGCCATAAGCATCCGTTACTTCGGCAACATATTGAGGGGCTTGTAATTCATACATAATCCCCCCATAGTAAAAACCACTGATGTTTTGAAGGGATGTGCCTGTGCCTATCATAGCTCCGGCTTGGTTATACCAACGCACGGAATAAGGAGGGGTGCCGCCGTTGATGGCAAGGGTAACGCTTCCGTCTTTGCTGTTGGTGCAAGTTTCATTTTGTACGCTTGAGGCAATGCTTAGGTTGCTGTTGTTGCCCAATCCAATCAAGTCATACACAACGGGATACATGCCCATATCGGTAACCACTACCGATTTGTATAAGCCGCTCGGCATATTGGTCAAATCTTCAACTTCACCTGCCAAACCTGCTGTGGTTCCATTCAAACTATACCATCTATGGTCAAAACCGGTAACGGGCAGTTGGGTGAAATTGTCAATCACGCTGATGTTGATGCTGCCATTTGATACGCCGCAGGAAGCAGGGATAGTGGTATGCTCGATGCGAACGGGCGGGGCATAAGCAGGTTGAATCCATTTCAATTCATCTACTTCAAAGCCCATCAGATTTGCCCATTCTGCTATTTCGGGATAGGGCATGTCTTCGAGATAGGCATAGTTCATTTCGTTGGAAATGCGACAGGCTACGTTTTCAAAACCTGTTTCGCGAATGAGATGACCCACTGCACAGGCGGTGTTGAAGTCGTCAATAAAATAAGGGATGGTGATGTTGTGGCGGGTGTTTTTGGGATATACACCGGCAACGCGGTAGGTGTGAAGGATGTCCAAACAAAGCAAGCGATTAGCCAATTGTTTGTCCGTCAAATGAGCAGGCGGGTTTTGCCTAAGAGTTTGCTCGACATTTAACAAGTGGAAACTGATTAAAGCCTCGTGGTTGGGAAACAACGTTTCTTGGTGTAGTTGCGGATTGGAAATAGGATGTTGTTCCCAATATTTGTTCATCTCGCATAGTTGTTGGTAAACCGTTGGTGTGGCAAAAACCGTTGTCATTTGCAAAAAGAAGCCTGTAATAAGGCTTAGAAGAGGTAGTAGGTAAGATTTTTTCATGTTCAAGTCGTTTAAAATGTTCTGAGATGAGGAAGTATTGATAATTAGACAAACGAAGCGAAATCGGTTATGGTTGTCTGTCCCTACAAATATAGGGTAAAGTAGCAGACAATTTGGTATGACGGTGGATATTTAAGGTCGGTAGGATGTATATGGTGTTTCGTGGCGACACACTCATTTTTGGTTAGGTGCAAAAGTTATATATGAACAATGTTTTCAAAAGAAGATAGTCTTACAATAAAGTGCTGATGCCATACATGAAGATGCAAGTGCCATACATGAAGATGCTGATGCCATACATGAAGATGCTGATGCCATACATGAA
>CALCIK010000086.1 GCA_937907475.1 uncultured Bacteroidota bacterium
AGAAACTGCTGCGTAACATCAGTAAGTAACAGAGATTCCGGCTTACGCCGGAATCTCTGTTACCAAGGTAATAAAGTTTTTATCCAATTTTTGAATGACCGTATTTTTGACATCTCTGATGATGATGGTGAGTAATCAAAAATCAACCCAACATCTTTGATCTCTTATCTTTGGGCTAACCACTAAAAAAAATCCCCCTGCGCCCGGAGTTATCCAAAGCACAAGGGGATTTTTTAATCGTGAACTGTGAATTGTCAATCGTCAATTTACTAGTGACAATTCACTATTGACTATTCACAATTCACTATTGACTATTCACAATTCACTATTGACTATTCACAATTCACTATTGACTATTCACATTACCTAATCACCATCAACTTAAGTTGTTGCGTAGCACCGTCTGCTCGCTTCAACATAGCGTAGTACGTGCCCGAAGGCAGGTCGTTGGTATCCAAAACAAATTCGTAGGCAGTTTCGGCTTCGGTCATGCCGTTGAACAAGACGGCTACTTCTTTGCCATCAACCGCAAATACGGATAAGTACATTTGCTCTGCTTTGAGGGCGGTAAAGGTTATCGTTGTAACCCCGTTTGTTGGGTTGGGATAGGCAAACAGCGTTTCAAATGCTATTTCATCTTCGCCGTTTTTACAGGCGGCTACGGTTACATAAACACTTGCCGTTGATTTACAACCGCCGCTTCCCGTTACGGTTACAGTATAAGTGCCCGACATTGCCGTGGTGGCACCGGTTCTCAATACGCTGCTACCCACGCGGGTATAACCTCCGGGGCCGCTCCAGTTATAGGAAGAGCCGCCGAAAGCAGTAAGCGATATGGTGCCGCCTACACATACATTGAGGTTGCCGGTAATCACTGCATTAGGTGCTGCAATTATTGTTACGTTTCGGGTGGCAGTTGAAATACAGCCCGTACTTGCGGTTACGGTTACCAAATATGCTCCTGCTACGGGCGGTGCGCTGATAGCAGCGGTAGTGGCGGTAAAGCCTCCCGATCCGGTCCATGAATAAGCAACGCCTGCTGTAGTGGCGGTGAGTAAGACGTTGGCATTAGAGCAAACACTTGTTGCACCGGTAACATTGGCAGTTGTTGGAGCACTCACCGTGACGGAGCGACTCGCCGATGCCGTGCAACCCCCGGCATTGGTAACTGTTACTTTGTATTGACCTGCCATGGTAGAATTTGCGTTTAGACGAACCAATGACGGTCCACCGGTAGCGGTGAAGCCATTCGGGCCACTCCACGCGTAACCTGCCGCACCGGCGGGTGCTGTGATGGTAATGGTACCCCCCGAACAGATGGAAGTGGTTCCGGTTAGTGTGGCAGTAGGATTACTATGTACAGTAACCATAATGCTCGCTGTTCCTGTGCAACCTGTGGAATTGCTTACTGTTACCGAATATACGCCGGACATAGTGGAATTGGCACCCGTTCGGTTAATGCTATGAGCGTTTGAATTAAAGCCACCGGGGCCGCTCCATAGATAGCTGTTACCGCCGGAAGCAATCAGGTTGATGGTTCCATTGACGCACACGTTTGTGGTACCGGTTACAATTGCAGTTGTTGCATTGACCGTTACTTGACGGGTTGCGGTGGCAATACAGCCAAACGCATTTGTAGCATACACTGTATAAATACCCGACATGGCGAGGGTAACACCTGTCCTTGTTAAAGAAGCAGTATTGCTGCTATAGCCATCAGGCCCAATCCACACATAAGATACTGCTCCACTTGCTGAGGCAGAAAGGACGATGTTTCCGTTAACACAGGCATTGGTGCTGCCGGTTATGCTGACATTAAATCCGGCACCGGAGATGGATACTGTGGTGGATAAGACCACAGTACAGCCAAGTCCGTCAGAAATACTTACGGTATAAACACCCGACATGCTTTCGTCAGCTTCGGGTCTGTACAATGTAGCACCGCTCGAGCTAAATCCGTTCGGGCCGCTCCATTCATAGGTCGTTCCGCCGGAGGCTATCAGTACTAAATCATCGTTAAGACACACTACCGTATTGCCGGATATGGCTGCCCCTTCTAAGGTATTGACAAATACAGCCACCTCATATTCTGAAGTGCATCCGTTTTCGTTCGTAACAGTTACCGTGTAACTGCCCGATTGGTCGGTTTGTGCATTGTTTAACGTAACCGTGGCTGAGGTTGAAGTAAAATCATTCGGACCGCTCCATGCATATCCTGTTCCACCGCTTGCGGTAAAGCCTATATTATCTCCCACACAGGCACTTGTTGTGCCGCTTACGCTGATTTCCGGAAGCGATAACACCGTTACCTCAAAACTCGCCTCGCCGGTGCATCCGTTTGTATCGGTAACCGTTACGCTATAAGTGCCGCCTTCGGTTGCGGTGATGGTTTGAGTGGTAGCGTTTCCACCCAAAGCATTCCATTCGTAGCTGCTGTATTCGCCGGCATCCAACCCAACGCTTTCACCTTCGCAGAAGGTGGTCGCACCATCGGCAGTAATTTCGGGCGTGGGTAATGGGTTCACCACTACCGTAATTTCGGCAGAAGAAGTACATCCGTTTTCATTGGTTACTGTTACTGAATAAGTACCTGCTTCGCTTACTGTTACTGTTTGGTCGGTCGAACTGCCTGCATTGGCACTCCATTGATAAGAAGCATAATCACCGGCATCTAAATCTACGCTTTCGCCTTCGCATAAAGTCGTTGAGCCGCTTGCGCCGATTGATGCACTATAAGCCAAGCCTACCGTTACCGTAGCTGAGCAGGTAGAGGTGTTACCACTGCCATCTGTTGCGGTTAAGGTTACCGTATTTGTTCCTTGATTGGCGCAGGTAAAGTCGGTTGGGTCTAACGACAAGTCGAAATTGCAATTGTCGCTGCTGCCGTTGTCTATATCTTCGGTGCTAATGCTGACCGTACCATTTTCGTCCAATGTAACCGATATGTTTTGGCAGACTGCTACGGGGTCTTCCGTATCTACAACCGTTACGGTTGCCGTACAAGCACTGCTGTTGCCATTAAGGTCATATACGGTCAAGGTAACGGTGTTTTCGCCAATATCGTCGCAGTCAAACAAATTCGGTTCGGGGGTTAAACCATACAAACCACAAGCATCATCACTGCCATCGTCTATATCACTTCCTTCAATGCTTGCCGAGTTGTTCTCGTCTAAATCAACGCTGATGCTTTTGCAAATTGCTGACGGTGCTGTGTTATCATTTACCTCTACCGTTGCCGCACATGAAGATGTATTGCCGTAAATATCTGTTGCGGTCAGCGTTACAGTATTAGTGCCCACATCGTCGCAATCAAAATCGCTCACATCAATAGACACGCCATCCAAACCGCAGTTATCACTGCTGTCGTTGTTAATATCGCCGGCACTAATGCTCACATTGCCCGATGCGTCTAAGTCCACACTGATATTTTGACAAGCCGCTGTCGGTGCCTCGTTGTCATACACCATAACGCTTGCACTGCAAGTAGAAGAATTGCCGTTTCCGTCGTGAACGGTCAATGTAACCGTGTGGCTGCTGCCTATATCGGAACAACCGAAAGTAGCAGGTGATACCGAGTCATTATATAAGTATCCGCAGTTGTCAGAACCGTACCAGAACACATCTTCCGCAGCAACTGTTGCAGTAGTGCCGCTTAGATATACCGCGACCTCACCCGGCTGACAGGCAAGCGTTGGGGGGGTTACATCCTGAACCGTTACCGTAAAACTACATTCAGCCGTTAAGCCGCTATCATCGGTGGCGGTATAGGAAATCGTGCTGCTGCCCATACTAAAGTATTGACCGCTTTCCGAGCCTCCCGTATGGGTTACATTTACCCCACAATTGTCTGTTGCGGTAGGATCGTTCCATGAAACGATAGCAAGACACGATTCATCGGCATCAACGGTGATGTTCTCAGGGCAATAGGTAAAGGTGGGCGAAGTAACATCGGTTACCGATACTGTTGCCGCACAGGTACTAACGTTGCCGTTGCCGTCATTGGCAGTCAAGACTACGGTATTAGTACCTGTATTTGGGCAGGTAAAGGTATTAGGGCTGACCGACACTAAATTGACCGTACCGCAGTTATCGCTGCCAAAATCATATACATCGGAAGGTGAAATCTCGACAGACGAGCTGATGAGGTCAACACTGATGTTTTGACAGAAAATATCGGGTGGGGTGGCATCATTCACATTCACAGTTGCCGAGCAGGTCGCCGTGTTGCCTTTTCCATCGTTGACTGTTAAGGTTACCGTATTGCTGCCCACATTGTTACAACCAAAGCTGTCGGGACTGACCGATTGCAGGTTCACCGTGCCGCAGTTATCGCTGCCTGTGTCATATACATCTGAAGGGGTAATGCTTGCCGTGTTTCCCGATAGGTTAACCGAATGTGTTTTACAGGTAACCGAGGGTGGAGTATTATCTTGAACCGAGAGCGAGGTTTGACAAGAAGAAGTCTTGTTGTTGATGTCCGTTACGGTTAAAACCACTGTTTGCGGGTTCCCTACATGAGCACAGGTAAAGCTGGTCGGCGATACCTGTAACGATTGCAGTCCGCAATCGGCGGTGCTGCCGTTATTCACCATCGCGGCAGTTAAAGTCGCCATGCCCATACCATTTAGGTACACCACCGGAGCAGATTGACAAATCGCCTGCGGTGCATTACAACAGTTGCCGTTGGCATCGTTGACAGATACCGTAGCCGAGCAGGTGGCTGTATTTCCTGCTGCGTCGTTAACTTGAAGCGTTACGGTAAAGGTGCCCCCAATGTTGGCACAAGTATAACTAGTCGTTCCCGACAAAGATGATCCTGTAATGCCGCAATTGTCCACACTGCCGTTATTGACCTGTGAAGCGGAAACCGTAGCGGTTCCACCAACTCCCAAAGTAACGGTAACGTTCTGACAAGCAGCACTCGGTGCGGCTGAATCATTGACTGTTATGGTAAAACTACACTGAGCGGTTTGTCCGTTGTTGGCCGTTACCAAATAAGTATTCGTAGTAGTTCCTACAGGAAAACTGTTGCCACTCGCAATTCCACCGATTAGTATAGTCGAAGCACCCGGGCAGTTGTCTGAACCGTTTGGAGAAATAAAGTTTACCGTAGCCGCACACTGACCTGCCATATTGCTGACCGTAATGGGTGAAGGACAATTGATGGTGGGAGGGATGTTATCGCCAAAAGTAACCGTTACCGGTACACGGGTGGAGGGACATAAAGTGCCCCCTGACCACGAAATAATGACCTGTCCGTTGCCGCTTTGGAAACCTTGTGTGTGGGTAGTACTTGTTCCGTTAGAAAAACTGGAACCACCACCACCGCCATTCCATGAACCGCCACCGCCGCCATAATAGCCACCGCCACCGCCGGCACCACCGGTACTAGAGCCACCGTTTCCTCCGGTACCCAAAGAACCCGGAGTTCCAGATGACCATCCTACATATACGCCTCCCGGTCCGCCGGAAGATTGAGTACCGCCGCCGCCGCCTGTAGATCCGCCTCCGGCAACAGCCGTTGCACCTATCAATCCGCCTCCGGCAGCACCAGGTTCGCCTAATCCATTATATGCTCCGCCTCCGCCACCACCGGCAACTACTATTCTGTTGGAAAGGGCTGTACCTCCTGAGCGGATATCGGATGCACCACCGCCACCGCCTATATTTGAACTATATGCACCTGAACCACTACCACCACCGTTATATCCGGGTGTACCGGTATTTAAACTCCCCCCTTGACCACCGACATAAATATTCAGTGTTTCTCCTGGTGTCACGGTCAAGGTAGTTTGTACTCTTCCTCCTAATCCGCCTGTTCCGTTAGTACCAGTACCTCCCTGAGCGCCTTTGGCATCTACCTGTATAGAGGTTACTCCTGCCGGAACTGTAAAGGTCTGAAAACTACCATTATAGTTAAATGTCTGAGAACCCGGAGGAACAGCCTGTGCTGCTTCGGCATAATAGGTAGTGGTCGTTCCAGGTGCTACGGCGAAATTAGCCCCACTCGCACTCGAACCTAAAGACGAGCCTCCGGTGGGTTGGGTGTACCAATTAATCGTATTGCCTGCCGAAGTAGCATTTAACTGTACTGTTGTTGGTGTACAAACCGTACTTGGGCTTGCTGTAACGCCGGTCGGGGCTGCTGTTGGCGGATTCACCGTTACCGTTACCTGACTCGATGCAGAACAACCGCTCTGTGTGGCCGTTAATGTGAAAGTTTGAGTACTACTTGGTGAGGCAACAGGATTGAGTATATTCACATTGCTTAAGCCAATGGCAGGTGACCATAGATAAGTAATAGGGTTGGAGTTTACCGTGGCACAACTAATATTCGGTATGGTCGTTGTTTGACCTCCGCTAATCGCTCCTGAGTGTATTGTTACACCATTACATATTATAGAATAGCTTGCCACATTATCGTTAATAGACCCTTGTGTTTCAAGAAAGAAAGAAAGCGGAGGGCTTGTATAGTTTACGGTAATTGTATTTGTGCTACCCAAACCATAAGGACCACCCGAACCTACCACTTGTGAGGCGGAGTTGGTTACTGTCCAACTTGTTTCATCTAAATACCCGGAACTGGAAATGACCACTGTGATAGGTAGTGGTGGCCCCTGACCACCTGAAACACTGCCATTTAAGGTGGCACTTCCTCCCGAACAAATACTGGTATTAGACCCTGCACTCACCGTAGGCCCGCTATTGATGGTTTGAGCCGGCGACACATACACCGTGTTACCCGGCCCGCAAGCACCTCCATTACTGGCGAACCAACAACTGCCCTCGTTGACCACATCAAAACTAAGGTTGTTGGTACCGGAGGTCAAAGGGGCAGTAACCGTAAAATTGTATGTGCCCGTAGCATTGGGTGCTAAATTGTTGGCATCTACCCGAAGGAAATAGTCGGCATCGGTATTCCATTTCACCCCTATATTGATATCAGGGCCGCTGTTTGTCCATGTATTCAAGCCTGTATTCTGTACGGTTACAGAGATGTTCCGCGTTTCCCCCGGACACCAATCGGTGGAACCTGTGCTCATAGAGATGAAGTTGGCACGGTATGCCGGCGTGGGTGGGGCAAAACAAGAAATCGTGGCACTAAAACCTGTACTCACAACTGATAAATCAGAGGTAAATTGTAGGGTGAGTGGGCCGGTAATTGAAGTGACAACGGGCGGTAAAGTTGTGCAATTTCCAGAAAACAGCAATGTGCCTCCCGTACCTGCACCATTATAAACATTTACATAATCACAACAACATTCTAAACCAAATGAGTTAAAGGTCAAACGAACCAAACTTCCCGGAATACTTGAGTTAATCACTGTATAGCCGTTCGCATAGGTGGAGTAATTGCCCGTTCCTCCATGATCGCATATTACACCGCTACAAGTGGTAATGCTATTATTCCCAGAGTAAGGTACTGTATAATCACATGGGGCCGGACAACTCCCTACAAATGAGGTAAGTTGCGTACCTACAGTACCACCGCCGGCACCTAATGTATAAATGGTGCCACTTGGACTTTGTATCTGTATGCCTACCTCACTTGGGTATGTACCACCGGCAGTATAAAATAAATTATAAGTAGTGCCTGAAACTAAATTAACCAAATTAGATTGAGACGTTCCTGAGGTAAAAGTAGATCCTAATGTCGCTATTACAGTAGTCCCTTGTCGCACTTGCATGCTTGCTCCATTCCAACCATCGCCATAACTATCGGTAAGTAAAAAAGTGTAATTACAACACGAGCCAATTGAAACCGTAGCAGTCGTACTATAAGAAGTTATCCCGCTATTAGAACAAGTTACCGCTAACCGGTAGATTTTTGTAGCACTCAATGCGGGAGTAGTATATGAGGCAGTTGTTGCCCCCGTACCTCCTACAGCATTTACATAAGTAGAGCCATTATACTCTTGCCATTGGTAGGTGATACCTGTGCCCGAAGTAGCACCGCTGACTGAAAGATTGGCCGTACTTCCACTACAAATGGTAATATCTCCCGAACTTGTACCGCCGTTTGGAGTGCCTGAACAGGCAGCAGAAGCAGTCATTACAAATTGAATTTGTGCTATGGTGGAAGTAGGTCCAATATTAGCAGCGGGAGGTGAGGCGGGATTTGGATTTGTACCATCACTATAATACATTATTCCTCTGTTAGTGCCTGCAGAATAAGAGCGCCATAATGCAGTACAACTGTAACCTGACACATTTTCGTCAACAGCTACTACTAAATTGCTGCTGCCATTCCACACATACGGAGTGGATAGGGTGATAGTTATCCAATTCCCTGCAACCGTTGATATAGCACCTGAATAAACTTGTGTCATACTACCAAGTGGAATCCAGTTAGATGTATTGGCAAATGTACTTTGAGCGGTATTGCCAATATATACTGTCCAGTTATTCCAATTTGCGGTTGTAGTGCCACCGGATGCATAGAAAAATTTAATTTGGGTTATGGTTTGTGAGCCGGAAGCTCCTTGTGCATTTAACTCTGCCGCAGTATATATTTGCTGGCTGTAATTGTAAACATAACAAGAATAAATGGGAAAATAGGAATTTGTTGCTGTACCACCGGCGGAACCTATATGATAGGTTACTTGCGCTTGCAATTCCTGCGTAAATCCCAAACTTAACAGTTGAAGGAGTGTAATGAAGATAAAGCACCTAATTGCCTTTGGGAACCTTTGTTGTTTAGTGTAAATTTCTCTCATAGTTAAGTATTTAATTAGTTTTATTGATTAGAGGAGTGTCCCTTAAAGTTAAAAAACACGACAAAAATGTGCTTAACTCATTGCTGGAAATATCAAATTTCCGTTTCTGCTTTTGCTAAAAAACCCATTGTGAATTTTTGGTGCGGAAATATAGTAAATGCTAGCCCTAATTTATTCATTTCGCTGTCAATTTTTCTAAAAATACTTGAAAAAACACCCCTCAAACCGCATTTCTATAATTTTTTTTACTTTTCAAGCTATTAAACTAGGGTTTTTAAACCATTTTGTAAGCAATCTTACCTTTAATAGGTCCCCCCTTAAAAAAGCATTTATAAAGTTTAATTGGCAACCAATTATACATTTTTACATTACGCTCAAAGAAGACTTAGCTTAAAACAAAGTCTTCTTTGTCAATCGACAAGTGAGCTTTGCTGTTTAGCAAGAGTAGTTTGCTATTTAGCAAGAGTGCTTTGCTGTTTAGCAAGAGTAGTTTGCTGTTTAGCAAGAGTAGTTTGCTATTCAGCAAGAGTAGTTTGCTATTCAGCAAGAGTAGTTTGCTGTTTAGCAAGAGTAGTTTGCTGTTTAGCAAGAGTGCTTTGCTGTTTAGCAAGAGTGCTTTGCTGTTTAGCAAGAGTAGTTTGCTGTTTAGCAAGAGTGGTTTGCTGTTTAGCAAGAGTGGTTTGTCATTCGACAAGAGTGCTTTGTCATTCGACAAGTGTGCTTTGTCATTCGACAAGTGTGGCTTGTCACTCGCTTTTTAAAGTAGCCTTCTGTCTTACGTCTTCTATCTTCTGTCTTTAGTCTTACGTCTTCTGTCTTTAGTCTTACGTCTTCTGTCTTTAGTCTTACGTCTTCTGTCTTAAGTCTTCCTCAAAACAGAAAACCGATTAGTTATACTAAAATGCAGCAAATGCCACACAGCTTTGTAACTTTGCACAAAATTTCACCAAATCGCACCAAACATGACGATGTACGAATTGATAGCCGGCTTTGGTCAACAACTAGCCGAGGCACTCGAAATAGGAAAAAAAGCCACCCTCACTCCTCACTCCCACCCCATCACCAATATCTTAGTAACCGGTCTCGGCGGCTCGGGCATGGGTGCCGATGTGGTGATAGACCTTACCGCCAATACGTTGCAAGTGCCTATGGCGGTCAACAAAAACTACGTCCTTCCCGCTTATGTGAACCAACATACTTTGGTGATTGCGTCTTCTTACTCGGGTAATACGGAAGAAACTACCAATGCCCTTCAAATAGCGTTGGATAGAAAAGCTAAAATCGTATGTGTTACCACGGGTGGTGCGATGGAAAAAATGGCTTCTGAACATGGCTTAGACCTCATCAAACTTCCTTCCGGTCGCCCCCCTCGAGCAAGTTTAGGTTATTCGTTCATACAGCAGTTTTTCATCCTTCAGCACTTTGGGTTTATCGGCAACAGTTTTATTGCAGAAGTAGAAGCCGGTATCGCCTTACTTGCCAAGGAAGAAGAAAACATTAAAACCCAATCGGCAGCATGGGCAAAAACAATGGCGCATCAAGTACCTATTATATATGCACCGGATGGTTACGGCTCGGCAGCCATTCGTTGGCGACAACAAATCAACGAAAACGGTAAACAACTTTGCTGGCATCATATCATTCCCGAAATGAACCACAACGAGTTGGTCGGTTGGCGAACCAAAGACAATACCTTAGCCCCCATTTTCCTGCGCGCCTCCGATGTTTATGAGCGCACGCAATACCGCATAGACATTAACAAAACGATAGTAGGACAATATACAGAAAGCATCTACGAACTGACCGCCTTGGGCAACACTAAAACCGAACGATTGCTTTACCTCATCCATTTTGGCGACTGGCTCAGTTGGTACCTCGCCCAAGAAAGGCAGATGGACGCAACTGAGGTGAAAGTAATAGACTTTTTAAAAGGCGAGTTGGGGAAAATGTAGATTCTGATTTACGATTTTCGATTTTCGATTTTTAATCTAAAGACGTTAGAGTTTAGACATTAGACTTAAGACACTAGACTTTGGACGTTGAATAGCGAAAGTTAAATTGGTACAATTAGCAATCATAACTAACAAATGGAAATAGCCACGAATGCACGAATTAAGATAAATAACATTCGCGCATTTGTGGCATCATTAAAAACTCAAACTTAGTTGGCAATTAGCCGCTTATTCAAGATCAAAAAACATTCGTGCATTCGTGGCAACTTCATAACTCATAACTTATAACTCATAACTAAAGAATGACCGAAAGAGGATCCTTAACCTATAACACCGAACAAGAGAAACTGCTCTTTAAAGAATATGGAAGAAACGTACTTAAACTCGTACAAGCCTCCATTAAATTAGAAACTCAAAAAGAGCGAACGGCTGCCGCTAAAGAAATCGTCAATCTGATGGCGCAACTGCATCCCAACCTCAAAAACATTGAGGAGTTTAGGCATAAACTATGGGATCAGCTTCATGCCATAGCCGAATTCAAATTTGACATCGACTCCCCCTACCCTGCTCCCGAAAGCTATGAGCAAATCATGCAGCAGCGCGGTGATGTTCCCTATCCTACTACCCGTATCAAGTTGAAGCACTACGGTAAAAATATAGAAAACCTAGTTCAACGAGCCATTGATACCACAGACGAAAGGAAAAAGGCCGAACTCATCAGGATTATCGTTTATTACATGAACTTGGTACATCTGACATGGAACAAAGACCTCAATGTGAGCGACGATTTGATTAAACACGACCTGAAAAGCCTATCTAAGGGGCAGTTGGACAATGATTGGGCTGAGAAATACCTCGCTTCTAAAGGAGTAGCCAAGCCAATGGTGATTCCACCGGCAGCAGTTACCCCCGGCCAACATAAACAAGGGCAGGGTAATGTTTTGAAAGGTCAGCAACAAGGGCAAGGGCAGGCTTATGGACAAGCTGCCCGCAAACGCAAAAAGAAAAACAATAACCGTAAAAACCCCAATAGCAGACCAAATCCCCAATGAACCAAGACGAATTTATTGTCAACGGCGGCATAAGATTAAAAGGTGAACTTACTCCGCAAGGGGCTAAAAACGAAGCCCTTCAAATCATCAGTGCTGCCCTCCTCACGGACGAAGAAGTGGTCATCTCTAATATCCCCGATATTCAGGATGTCAACAAGTTGATTGATATTTTGAGAGATATGGGGGTTAAGGTTACCCGCCAAAACGCTCATACCTATTCATTTCTATCAAACGAAGTGGATTTACACTATTTAGATAGCGATGAGTTCAGAACCAAAACAGGTAAGTTAAGAGGCTCGGTATTGGTCATCGGCCCCATGTTGGCGCGCTACAAACGCGCCTATCTGCCCAAACCCGGCGGTGATAAAATAGGCCGCCGCCGTTTAGATACCCACTTCCTCGGCTTACAACTTTTGGGTGCTGCTTTTCATTACGACGAAACCGAAAACGCTTTTGTTGTATCTGCCCCGCAACTGACAGGTGCATACATCCTGATGGAAGAAGCCTCCATCACCGGCACTGCCAACATCCTTATGGCCGCCTCCCTTGCCGAGGGGACGACCACCATCTATAATGCCGCTTGCGAACCCTATATACAGCAACTTTGCCGTATGTTGAACAGCATGGGCGCAAAAATAAGTGGTATAGGGTCTAATATGCTGACCATTGAAGGGGTGGAAATCTTACATGGTTGCTGTCACGAAATTCTGCCCGATATGCTCGAAATTGGCAGTTTCATTGGATTGGCAGCCCTCACCCAATCTGAGATTACCATCAAAAACGCCCGTATTGACCAACTCGGCATCATTCCCAACCTCTTTCAGCAAAAACTCGGCATAGAACTACATCTGAAAGGAGACGATATTTACATTCCCGAACAAGAGGTGTACAGTATCGGCCGTTTCATTGACGGCTCTATTTTGACCATTGCCGATGCCCCATGGCCCGGCATTTCGCCCGACTTAATGAGTGTGGTGCTCGTAACCGCCACTCAAGCCAAAGGCAGTGTGCTCATTCATCAAAAGATGTTCGAAAGCCGTTTGTTCTTTGTAGATAAGTTGATAGACATGGGCGCGCAAATCATTCTCTGCGACCCACATCGGGCAGTCGTCATCGGTCTCGAAAGGCGTTCCCCGCTAAGAGGCATCAACATGTCATCGCCCGATATCCGCGCAGGAGTAGCCCTGCTCATCGCCGCCCTTTCTGCCGAAGGGAAAAGCATCATCAGCAATATCCACCAAATTGACCGAGGCTACCAGTTTATTGACGAACGCCTACGCTCCATCGGTGCACAGATAGAGAGGAGATAGCTCTATTTTAGACGTTAGATTTTAGACTAAAGATTTGAAGACATAAAACTTTTGGCATAAGACTCAAGATAAAAGACTTAAGAAAGAATCTTTCAATTGTGATTGTGTCAATAATTATCATTGCAACTCATAATGAATAAAGCCCGTCTTATGCTCTCTATCTATTGTCATAGGTCAAAAGTCATTGGTTACAGATTATCTTCAATCTAATGTCTTACATCTAAGGTCTTACCTCTTTAGTCTTAGTCTAACATCTTAAATCTATAGTCTTTAGTCTAATGTCTTACATCTAAGGTCTTACCTCTTTAGTCTTAGTCTAACATCTTAAATCTATAGTCTTTAGTCTAATGTCTTACATCTTAAGTCTAACGTCTAAAATCCCTTCTCCATGAAAAAAATCAATTTTTACGCCGGCCCATCCATCTTGCCCCGGGAAGTAGTGGAACAATCCGCACAAGCATTAATAGATTTTAAGGATACCGGCTTGTCTATTTTAGAAATATCTCATCGAAGCACTGCTTTTGAGGAGGTGATGGATGGGGCTGTGGCTTTGGTCAAAGAGTTATTGGATTTACCGCCCTCCTACGAAGTGTTGTTTTTGGGTGGCGGTGCAAGTATGCAGTTTTGCCAAGTTCCATACAATGTGCTCCCCGTTGATGGAAAGGCAGCCTATATCAACACAGGCGTATGGGCACGTAATGCCATTCGCGAAGCCAATATGTTTGGACAGACCACGGTGCTTGCCTCTTCAGAAGATTCTAATTTCTCCTATATTCCTATCATACCGAAGGTGGGTAATGAATATGCCTATTTACATATTACCACCAACAACACCATTTTTGGCACACAATACCACGAGTTCCCCGATTGCGATTGCCCTTTAGTGGCCGATATGTCGTCTGATATTTTTTCTAAAAAAATAGATGCCTCCAAGTTCGATCTCATCTATGCCGGGGCACAAAAAAACCTCGGTCCTGCCGGGGTTACGGTGGTCATCGTCAATAACGAGATTTTGGGTAAAACCAAACGGCAAATTCCCACGATGCTCAATTACCAAACCCATATCAAAAATGGGTCAATGTTTAATACCCCTCCCGTATTTGCCGTTTATGGATGCTATCTCACGCTTCAATGGATAAAAAAACGCGGTATTGCCCGAATTGAGGCCGATAATCAGGCAAAAGCACAGCTCTTGTACTCCGAAATTGACCGAAACAGCCTGTTTAGTCCTACCGCCAATCCAAAAGATCGCTCCACGATGAATGTCACTTTTGTCATGAACCGCCCCGAATTAGAGAAAGAATTTCTCCAATTTGCCCTAGACAATGGGTGCATTGGCATTAAAGGACATCGGTTAGTAGGCGGCTTTCGAGCATCGTTGTACAATGCAATGGATTTGGATGGGGTGAAGGTTTTAGTGGAAGCCATGAAATTTTTTGAGGATAAGCACGCATAACAGTAGGCAAGTTTTGAAACATTGTCATTAAATTGTCAAAATAATTTGTAGAGCAGTTGCCCTTATCTTACATTTGAGCGGTTTAAAAACCTGTATATACTCATCAAGGTATATGCCCCTCAACACGGCTAGGGCGCTTTTCTTATTTCATATTGAACACCCCTGCAAGTAATCCTTGCCGGGGTTTTTTTATGCCCTTTATTAGGCGTTTTGAACGCAGCGCACTATACCTTTGCTGTTTCTATCAAACCCTAAAAACGAAAATGCACTATTCTCTAAACCAAACCTTTTTACGCTTAGTCCTTTTATTCAGTATTCTTATCAGTGGCTGCAAACCAACCGGCAATAAAATATACGACCTCACCGTACAAGATATGGAGGGAAACGAAGTATCGTTAAACACATACAAAGGGAAACCGGTGGTGGTCAATTTTTGGGCGACTTGGTGCCCACCTTGCAGGAAGGAAAAGCCCGAACTGGAAAAAGCCCGCCAAGTTTTGGAACAAGAAGGCATCAGTTTTATCTGCCTGTCAGACGAAGACCTGAATACCATTCAAACCTATCTCCGCCATAAGCCCGATGGACTTACTTATTTCAAACTGCCGCAAAGTGCCAAATGGTTAGGAGTGTTCGAGTATCCCCAAACCTACCTTATTAATAAGGATGGCAAGATTGTACACACGCATACAGGGTACAATCAATGGAGCAGCCCCGAAGCAATTGATATTATCAGGGAAAAGCTGAAGTAGCGGTTGAAGGAATTTACCATCCTCCGGCTACCAATAATTCACCCCTTCGCGATATACCACCGTTAACAAGGTATGCCCTACCGATTGGAGTGTAGATTTACTGACGGCTTTCATATTGTCTTTGTGGGTATGCCAATAAGCACCAAAACTGCCTTCGTAGGTGTAGTGAATGATGTCAATGGTGGGAATATGTGCCAGTTGATTGACGTAGATATGGTCATCGGTAATCGGGGCGCGGGTGGGTTTGTTGATAAAGTAGCTGCCATAACCCAACTCATTGGCAACGCCCCAAACTTTTTTCACCACGTCCGGCGCATAGTTCAACGAGTTCAACTCCTGAAGAAATAGCGCATCGGGCGCACCGACCATGTCCAATAAAATGCCGTATTCAGCTTTATAGCCCGGTGTGTGCAGGTTTTTACTCCAATATTGCGAACCTAAACAGAAAGAATCGTCTATCCCATAATCGCCATAATCTTCGGTATCGAACAAAACGATGTCAACCCCAAGTGTTTGAATGGGGTTGGCAGATAGTTGCCGAGCTATTTCGAGCAAAACGCCCACTCCGCTGCCACCATCATTAGCCCCTAAGATAGCTTCGTCTTTGCGCTCGGTATCTTGGTCAGCATTGGGTCGGGTATCCCAATGGGCACATAACAAAATACGACGGGATGCCTGTGGGTTAAATGTGGCGATGATGTTGTAGATGGGCAGTTTCTTTCCATCGTGTGCTTTGACCGATGCCGACTGTATAAAAGTGGTGGGGGTAAATCGTTTAAAAGTGGCTTCCAACCAATCTGCACAAGCTTTGTGCTGAGGCGTTCCCGGCACACGCGGACCGAAATCCACCTGTTTTTGAACAAACGAATATGCAGAATCGGCACTAAAGCTTGGAACGTTCAACGCCGGCTTTCCCGTGGTGGTGTCAGATTTTGGAGGGGTCTGACCTTGAGGGTCGGGCTGTTTCGGGTCGGTGGTACAGGCAACTGCGGTAAGTAGTATCATTGCCGTGAGCAGATATAAAAATCGAGTCATTGTTTTCATGCGAAAGGGTTGTTTTTACCACCAATCTAAGGGCATTATATCAAACATACAAATGCGTACAGTTTTGTATCGGGAGTCGCTTTAGGTGATTTGCTAAGGAAGCAACATTATTCTACCGACCATGTCGAGCCTTCTTTCCCATCTTTTACCACGATGCGCAGGTTTTTAAGCCTGTCGCGAATAAGGTCGGAGGTTGGCCAGTCTTTTTTACTTCTGGCCTCTGCTCTCAAATCGAGCACTAATCCCATCAAGCCATCGGCTAGTTGATTGTTACCGGAAGCAGTGTCGTCTTTTAAGCCGAGTATATCCATGACAAATGCGGGAAATACATGTTGCAGGCGGTTAAAGGTTTCCAAACCTATGGCATCGGCCGGTAGCTGTTTGTGGTGCATTGCGTTGATCTTGCCCGACAACTCAAACAAATCTGCCAACACCATTGCGGTGTTGAAATCGTCGTTGATATGTTCATAGCAAGCATTACAAGCATCTTGCACGGCTTGGTCTTCGGCAGTGTTCTGAGGGTTAGTATTCCCGGGGTGCTTTAATTCCGGCAGCAGTTGCAAGGCGTTCATTAAGCGTTTGTAGCCTTTTTCGGCAGCTTGCAGGGCGGCATCCGAAAAATCGAGGGTGCTGCGGTAATGAGTTTGCATCATAAAGAACCTGACGGTCATCGGGCTGTATGCCTGCGACATCAGATTGTTATTACCCTCAAACAATTCATCCGGTAAGATAGAATTACCAAGGCTTTTTGACATCTTTTGCCCGTTGATGGTCAACATATTCCCGTGCATCCAATAGCGCACAGGAGCGGTGCCGCAACATCCTACATTTTGGGCAATTTCGTTTTCGTGGTGCGGAAATTGTAAATCCATTCCCCCACCATGCAGGTCGAACTGTTCACCAAGATACTTGGTACTCATGACCGAACATTCTAAGTGCCAACCCGGAAACCCAAGGCTCCAAGGCGAGTTCCAGTGCATGAGGTGTTGTGGGGCAGCTTTTATCCAGATGGCAAAATCGGCAGCATTATTTTTCTCGTCCTGATTTTTTAAATCGCGCGTTTCCTGCAACAAATCATCCATGACTTTGCCCGAAAGTTTGCCGTAAGAATCGGGGTATTGTTGGATTAACTTCGGCACGTCAAAATAGACCGAGCCGTTTTTGATATAGGCCAGCCCATTATCCAATATCTTTTGCACCATTTCAATTTGCTCGACAACATGCCCCGTAGCTGTTGGCTCAATAGAAGGGGGTAAGGCGTTAAACTGATTCATCACTTCTCTAAATCCGTTCGTATAGCGTTGAACAACCTCCATTGGCTCAATCTGTTCAATACGGGCTTTTTTGGCAATCTTGTCTTCTCCTTCATCGGCATCGTTCTCCAAATGCCCCATATCGGTGATGTTGCGCACATACCGCACTTTGTAACCCAAGTGAAGGAGGTAACGATACACCACATCGAAGGTAATGAAGGTGCGGCAATTACCCAGATGCACATCACTATACACCGTCGGCCCACATACATACATGCCCACAAAAGGCGGATTGATCGGTTCAAACAGTTCTTTTTGCCGAGAAAGGGTATTGTAAATTTTTAATTGAGTATTCATGGGGCAAAGATAAAGGTTTTGTTGAGCAATTGGCAATAGGCGGGGAATTGTGAATGGTCAATTGTGAATTGGTAATAGGCAAGAAATGACAGACAAAAGGCAATTATAATTAATCATTATTCACATTTCACCATTCACTATTCATCCTCAAACATGCAAAGCGCGGTTATCGGTCGCTGCAAGGCAGGCCTCTTTAAAGGCTTCAGCATAAGTGGGGTGGGCGTGGCTCATTCGGGCGATATCTTCGGCTGAAGCGCGATATTCCATTGCAACAACAGCTTCGGCTATTAAATCGGCAATGCGAGGTCCAATCATGTGAACACCCAATATCTCGTCAGTGGCAGCATCGGCTAGCACCTTAATCAATCCATCGGTGTCCATACTGGCACGAGCGCGCCCGCTGGCTTTAAACGGAAACTTACCTACTTTATAAGCCCGTCCCTGTTCTTTTAGTTGTTGCTCGGTATAACCCACTCCGGCGACTTCGGGCCAAGTATAGACAACTCCCGGAATGAGCAGGTAATTGATATGCGGCTTTTGACCGGCAATGGTTTCTGCCACCAAAACGCCTTCTTCCTCCGCTTTGTGTGCCAACATCGCCCCTTCAATCACGTCGCCAATGGCGTAAATGCCGGACACTTCGGTTTCGAGGTGGTTGTTGACCGGAATTTGACCGCGTTTGTTCAAGGTAATATGGATATTTTCCAATCCAAGGTTATCGGTATAAGGACGGCGACCGATGGCCACTAAACAGTAATCGGCTTCCAATACCACATCCGTATTCGTTTTGTGGTTATGTGCTGTTACTTTCGCAAACGTACCTTCGTTGGTTACCGCAGTAACGCCGGTGCTGAGGTAAAACTTGATGCCTATTTTCTTGAGCGACCTTTCTAATTCATGGCCTAAATCGTGGTCCATACCGGCCACCAGCCTGTCCATGTATTCAACGACCGACACTTCGGTTCCCAAACGGGCATACACAGACCCCAACTCGCAACCAATCACCCCGCCGCCAATCACCACCATACTCTTGGGAATTTCGGGTAATTTCAGGGCTTCGGTAGAGGTGATAATGCGCTGTTTGTCAATGGTAATAAAAGGCAGCGATGAGGGTTTAGAGCCGGTTGCAATGATGGTTTTATCTGTTTCTATGGTTTGGAATGTGCCATCCGCTTTGGCTATTTGTATGGAATTTTTATTGACAAAAGAGCCATGTCCGGTAAATATATCAATTTTGTTTTTCTTCATCAGGAAGGTAATGCCATCGCAAGTTTGCTTAACTACCTGATCTTTGCGTTTAATCATTTGGGCAAAGTCTATGCGTAGGCTGCCTTCCAAGTTGATACCATGCGCCTCGAAACGGTGCATGGCATTGTGGTAATGTTCGGTGCTGTCTAAAAGGGCTTTCGAGGGAATACAGCCCACATTGAGGCAGGTACCGCCCAAGGTATTGTAGCGTTCAATAATGGCCGTTTTCAACCCCAATTGCGCACAGCGAATAGCAGCTACATAGCCCCCCGGTCCCGAACCGATTACCGTTACATCGTACTTCATTGATTTGTTTTTTTGTTGTAGAAAATTGGAAGCTCCGCTTCATGAATGTTTTAATAAAAGCGGCGCAAAGATAATAACCATATAATGGCGTTAAAATGTTGAGCCAAATAAATATGGCAGGCGAACTAATTTGGTAGTCCGGTGGACAACTTTTAAATTTTGCATCAGGTAAATGAGCGGAAAGCTGTGATGAGAAACCGATACAATCATTTTCGCGATTACTTTCGTTTGCATTTTTGGGTCTGAAAACTCTTCTATCTTGTGGAAAAGTTTGTTACGGATAGCGTGATATAGAGCATCAAACGAATTTCAAACCCAAGCCGTTTTGAGTAGTTTTTTATGCGCGGAATAAAACCTGCTGAACGAATGTCTAATCGCCAACAGCATATTTCAACAAAGACCGGTATTGTTGTGATGACCTGCCAATTTAATTTTATTACCTTCAAACAAAAACTCCCATGATTACCAGAAAAAAAAATGCAGTGGTTTCTTTCCTCGCCTTAACGTTATTGCTTTTAACGTTAAGTTTTACCGCTTGCGAAAAAGAGGAAACGAGTACCAATAATCTTGAAAACATTGAAGTTGCTACTGACGAAAGTACAGCCGAAGACTTTTTCGCCGATGTCGTTGATTTGGCGGATATGTATGCTGAAAGTTTCGGGGGTAGTGGTAAAACTTCCGATGAATGTCCTGTCATTACCTCTTCAGCACCCGAAGGCACATACCCCAACACCATCACTATTGACTTTGGCCTTAGTTGTGAAGGAGAAGGTGGACGTGTTCGTTCAGGTCAAATCATCATTACTCTCTCAGATTCTATGAGCAATGCCGGTGCTACCAAAACCAAAACCTTTCAAGACTATACGGTGAACGGTATTTTGGTGCAAGGCACCCATACTTCAACCAATAATGGCTTTGACGATTTGGGTCATCCTTCTTTTACACATACTCTTACCGATGGGTCACTTAACTATCCCGATGGCACGGTGTCAACTCGGCAAGCTACACATACGGTTACCATGATTGAAGGTTGGGACACCCCCGATACCCGTTGGGATAATGTTTGGGCAATCACCGGAAACAGTAGCGGCACAAGCAAAACCGGTGTGGCATACAGTACCCTCATCACCGAACAACTCATCAAAAGACATAATTGCCGATGGATTGTGAGTGGTGTTAAAGAACTCACCCGAAACGGTGAAACCGCTACACTTGATTATGGTGATGGCAATTGCAACCGTTTTGCGATATTAACAACTGCTGATGGCGAAACACACGAAATCCGTTTGCCATTGTAAGACATTAGGCGCATTCTTTACCAACTCACTTAAATAGAAAACGGCAGTGTAAGCACAAGTTACACTGCCGTTTTCTATTTAAGTTTGACGAACCTATTTTTATTCTATGATTTCATACTTCGCGTTTTGATATTCGGCTGGAAGTTCTCCTATTTTAAGATGATTGCCCGGACCGGTTGGGTCGCAAATGGTATATTTCTTGTTTTGATAAATAATGGGCTTCCCTTGCGGCTGAGGTAGCAATACAGCACATGTAACATGATTTGTATAATCCAACAACAATACATCTAAATTAAGTACTTTTTCTACCAGATATTTGAATAAAACAGCCCTGTCTTCGCAATCGGAATAACGATAGAACAATGTTTCCTCCGCACTAAATGCTAAATTATCTGTTTGGTAAGCTTTTTGATCGGTTTCGTATTCAAATCCCGTGCGGACAAAACTCAACAACATTCTAAGGGCTTCGTTATTGGTTTTATCTTTGATGATGTTTTTCAACTCAGACACGATAGAATTATGTGCCGTACTTGACATGGGAATATCGGCAATATCGGAAAGTTTTAAAGTTGGATACTTCCATCTTATATAAAGCATGTTCTTATCAATATCTATATCCAAGTTGTAACTTTTGTTGTCATGAACAAATGGAAGTTGCTTCGATACGATGTCGGGAGCGGTAAAATTTGGGAGTTTGTTTAAACGAAAAGAGAAAGGCTTACCTGTTGCGAAGATGGAGAAAATATCTATCTTTTGATTGCTAATCAGCCTGTATTCCAGTTGCTTTTCTAAAGAACTTAGGTCAATCATCCAACCCTTTTCATGTTCGCGATAGGCAGCCTCAAAAATCTTTTCATCGCTATAGACCACCAAACGTACTTCTCCTTCGGTGTAATTTATTTCCGCAATATAGCCTGATTTGCTTAAAATAAACCAACTAAAAAGGGTGTGGTAAGTATTGTTTTCTTTGGGGAAAATAGCTTGAACGCTTTTCCTGATGAGTTGATAGTACAACCAATCGTTTAAACCAAGGTTTTTTTTGTGGTAAAACAGATTGCCCAATAAAACATGATACTTACGGGCACTCAAGTCTTGATAAAATTTGAAAAAGGCCTGTTCGTTGAGTTCGCCCTTAAAAGGCAAATACATGCTGCTACTGTAAGCAACTTCAATTTTCTCAAAGAAATAATTGATTTCTACCGTTTTCCTATCACTTATGCTTGATTGAGCTTGAATTGAACCGAAAGCAATGGTGAGGAAGATGTTGAGTGGGAGTAATAGTTTTTTCATAAAAAAACAAAATAGGACTAAATAGAGGGTTTACGGGCTGCTAATGTAGAAAGTAATATTTGTTTTTTACAAGCTTTTAGTTCAAAACAGCAAAAAAAATGCTTTTCACTAAAAAAATGACAAAAGTCGGCAGTTTTAGGCAAATTTAATCGCAAATTTTAAATTATCAGTGCTGTATTGACCTCATATAAAGGGGTTAAGAGCAATTTTGAAAAAATAGATAATCAAGCAATTCTGTCAAATTTAAGGCTAATGGAGTTGTTGTTCTTTCATTGTATCCCCAATAAATCAAGTAAGGTAAATCACACCAACATATCCGACTACCTCAATTCGGTCAGCGTGGTTTTACCAAAGTTTGGGCGAAATACATTGAAATCGGGAAGACCGGTTTGCCCGTCAAGGTTTACATCCGTTGCAAAATAGCCCGTAAAAAATCCGATACTCGATCTCCAAATATTGAAATCGTGGAAAGTGATTGCACCGTCATGATTGATGTCGCCGGTCGAGAGTGCCCAATAACCGTTCCCCTTGTCGCTCAATATCAAATTACCTTGTACCGTGTTTTGGGGCAATCTCAAATCGCAGTTACTGCCGGAAGCGCAGGCATTTCCGTTAGGTAAGGTAATAGGGGCGGCACTCATTGCTGCCAAATGATTGCGATGTTTTACGGCTATATAATAACTTCCGGTTGCTAGTCCGGTAAAGGTAACGCCCAAATTTCCATCGGCATCTTGGACAATACCGTTGCTGAGCAACAAAGCTGCTTTTCTTGCTTCGACTATGCTCGGATTAGCGGCATTCCGGGCTTCGAGCAACACCCAATCGGTGATGTTAGGGTTGGGTTGCGTGATACTTTCTGTGCCGTTGTAATACCAAGGAGCGATATTGTAAGGTTGGAGCGAAGGCAAAAGTCCTTGCGATTGGAGGCTAGTGTTCATGCCTGTCGCTTCGGCATTGAGTGTGCCTTCTAAATACAACCGCAAATGAACGGTGGGTTGGGGAATGATTTCTGTAATAGATACCGTTTGAAAATAGATATAGTCATCAGTTGAATTCGCGTCGTTATTGGCCGCATTACCCACCCCATAAAAGGTAATACCTCCGGTTCCTGTGGTGGCGGGGGCTATCCAACTAAAGTGGAAAGTGTAGGTATCGGTCATCACCGGTGCGTTTTTGTGGCCGATATGCGTGTTGCTTGCGTAGGTTTTAGAGTCGATATTGGTGGGTATCCAAGTGCCGACATTTTCGTTATCGCTGTTTCGGGCAACCATTGAAAAGCCCCAACGTTTTTGCCCGACTTGGCTTAAAGTTACCGACATCAGGTAGGATTGTCCGGCGATGTATTGGTTGTTTCCGGCATTAAAGGTAATTAAAATAGAGCCATTGCCGCCTATTCCGGGGCTATGACAACTCAAGCACGTTTCGGTTGTTCCGGGAGCACCGGTCATATCGGCGGGTGGTGTGCCTTCGTTGCCTGCTGCATAGTTGCCGTTTGTTAAAAAAGCAACCACCAATGAGCAAAACAGCATTAATAGTATCTTACTTTTCATTATTGTAATCGAAATTTTCTGAAGGACATACCTGTATTAAACATGAAACAGCAAAGTTACGCTAAAATGGGGGCATCGGTTTAATTCTTATTCCTAAAGGTTTCTAAATAACGAACATCGGGGTATAGGTACGAATAACCTATACCCCGATGTTGCAACAGCAATTACCGGCAATTGGTTTATTGTTTTAACAAGGCTTTTTGCATGGTTGGTGTGATTAGGATAACCCTTTGAAATGGGATATTCATCGCTTTTGCTTTTTTGAAAATCAAACAGCTACTGTCTTGAGTATCGCATGGATCCACGGCACCTATTCCCATTTGTTGTGTCAGTAAGGTTTTTTGAGGAAGGTCGAGGTTGGAAGTTGATTTACCGCAAACTTGGCTGCCATCGCTTTTTACACAACAACAAGTGCCGTTTGTGTTGATCACTAACATGCCATTGGAGCAAGGAGGGCAGTATTCTTTAACTAGCTTTTGTTCAAAATTAGAGAATTCTTTAGTAGAGGTAGCGAATTGTGCTTGGGCTTCTTGAGCGTTGAAAAAGATACCTGCTGCAATTAGGGCTAAAAAAAATAAGTTTTTCATTTTTATTGAATTGAATGGATGAAGTAAAATGGATGGCTTAATGATGGTGTTTGAATAAAAATATAAACAACACACAATAATAGCATTTTCGGATGTAAGAACAAAGGTTTTGTGGAAAGTTTAAAGTGCAAAGTATTTTTTAGGCTTTTCAATGTGGCAAGGATTTTAAAAAAGAGGATAGGTTGGTTGTGCCTACCCTCTTATTGTAACCCCAAAAAACAAAGCCAGATAGTGTTTTCGGAAAAGCTGTATCCGACTTTGTTGGTATGGAGAGGGTTAAAATCCTTTGTTGTTGTTGCATCCGCTGCTTTTGTCAATGTGGCTTTGAATATTGGTTTAGTAACAAGACCCGGGTGCATTTTCACCACCTTCGGCTTTAGTAATTCTAAACCATCGCTCGTTGTTAAGATAGGTTTTACCGTCTTCATAACCCAAGCCGAATTGCGACACATTGCCATCGGCATAGTTGAGTTGTAAGATGGCACCGCCTGCGTTGTCGTCTTTTATCACCCATGTGCCATCGCTTCCGCTGTTTCCTGCATTGTAGGCACTTGCTCCAGGGGCGTTGACACTGAAATTGCTGCTGCCGGCGTAGGTGAAGTATCCTTGACTGCACAAATCCATGCTGCGTTTGACCGAATATCCACCGTAGCTGTCGCCATAACCGGAACTATATGAACTCATGTAGGTCAGGCGGGTATCTGCCAATAAATCTTTCCATTGTCTTGCAGTTGCCGAGTTGGAGCCGCCGGCATTGCTGTTGTTTGTGGTTTGGGTGGTGGTCTTTGTGGCTGATGGTGTGGTGGCGATACTTGTTGCAGCACTTGGAGCGCCTCGTTTAAAGTTGAGGGTTACCTCGTTGGATTGGAAGGTAGAGGGGTCAACAACGGTGATGGTAAAATCTAACTGATTTCCGCGAACCACTGCATGATAAGCACTGACCTCCTCGCTGCCCGTTTCTTGCAACAAACCGTAAGACTCGCTGCCTTGGATGGTGCCTAAAAATTCGGCACTTTCGTTGCCCATGATTATTTGACCGACTATACCATCTTCGTAGGGCATGATTTGCATGGTGATACTTTGGTTGTTGGCAGTGGTGTAGTAAGAGCCTTCAAATCCGTTGTTGCTTTGTGCGGTTGCGAAGTAGCAAAAGACGGTGCAAAAGAAAATTGCGAGAAAGATGGTTACTTGTTTCATTGTTTTTGTTTTTTTGGGGGTGTTGAATGGTTATTGTTTTTTGGTTTAGGTTTTTGTGAGGGTGGTTATTTCCGTCTCACAGTACAAAGATACCTCAGCGGGTTTGTGTCCTGTAACCAAGTTTTATGAAAACATAGGTTTCTGAAGCTCGAATAACTCCGGAACGCCTTTAAATAAAGGGCTTCGGAGTTATTTATTGAGTGTCGAAAAAATCGAGAAAAAAATCGAATTAATTTCAAAATGGGTAATGAACGCCTTTTTACAAGAGAAAAGATTGAACGCTTCATCCATAAGAGTGACCCTTAACCGGTTGCGGATAATCGCTTTCCCCTAGTTGCATGTCCCTACCTTCTTGCAATCTTGTTGTTGGTACCGCCGCATAATACATTCCCGCCGCTTATCGGAGCACCGCCTCTTGCATGTATGATGCCGGCTACTACCGGTGCAGCCATGGACGTTCCCGATAGGGTGGTATATCCGCCGCCTTTGTAGGTAGAGTAAACGTCAGAGCCAACGGCTACCCAATCCACTGAGGGGGTGCCCCAATTGGAAAAACTCGAACACGTGTTTGTGCAGGTGATAGATCCTACTGTATAGATGCGGGTTCCATTGATACAGCCCGGCATGTTCAGGTTGGCATTTCCCGAGTCGTTGCCGGCTGCCATCACCACATGCGTACCGGCATTACCCAATGCCCTGATGGCATCGCGCAAAGTAGGGTTACTGTTTTCGCAGTTAAAGGTCGGATATGCGCCTATGCTCATATTGACCACATCTCCGGCTATATCGTATTGAGCTACATGGTTTAACCCCGACAAAATGCCGCTAAAGGAACCCGTTCCCGAATTGGCAAGCACCTTAACCGGCACAACCTTAGCCCCTGCCGATACGCCCACTACGCCAAATCCGTTGTTTTTGGCTGCTGCAATTCCGGCTACATGCGTGCCGTGCCCATGCCCGTCGTTGAAGGTTTGACCAGAGATGAACGATTTGGCATAAGTAGTATTGGTTTGTACATTCAAATCGGGATGGGTGAGGTCAATGCCGGTATCCAGTATCCATATCCAAGTAGATTTTGTCGTGCCGTCTGCTGCGCCGCCGGCTTTTGTAATGGCGCAAGTTGTGGTTTGGGCGGCAAAGGCTTCTTCCTCTATACATTCCTCAGATAGGCTGTTGGCAACTAACTTCACCTCGAAATCCGGGTAGATGCCTTCTACATCAGGATTGGTTCGGAGCGATCGCAATTCCGTATCACTCAATTTGGCACAGAAACCGACCACTACATCGGCATATTCGGCAATTATGGACGAGGGTTTGAGATTACTTTTCGCACTGACTTCCTTTACTTTTGCGAGGTTGTTGTTGCGGGTGTTGCGGTTCAGTTGTTCTTTTTGAAGCCGGTCTGCATTGGTTCGTTGATGTTTTACCACCGGTCGGGCAACGGTTTCTTTTAAAACGACAATGTACTGTCCGTGGATTTGGCGAGGAACGTTTTGGCCTTGTAAATAAAAGGATGCTAAAACAAGAATGGCTATAACGAAGATTGAATTTTTCATGATGATGATTGATTTTAAAAGGAATAAATGAAAGGAAATTAGAAGCTGGGTTTTGAGTTTGGAAATGAAAAAGCGGGCAATTTGTTGGAGCAAATTACCCGCCTTGTTTAGAGATTGTTAACGATTATGCCTTTTAAAATCCGCTGCTGTTGTTGTTTTCGCTGCTTTCGGTAACCGTGTTTTGAGTATCTACTGCTATGGTGAAGGTAGAGGGGTCTGCCCAGTTATAGATGGCGACACTTGCATTGTCTTGGTGAGCGTGAACATCGTTTCCATTGTTACAAGACAACATGCGCATCAATTTCTTTTTAGATTTTGGACGAGTGTAGGTAAAGGATTTCGTTTCACCTGCGTTTATGTTGGTAATGGTTTGCTCTTGTAAGACCGTGTTACCGCTTTTGAGTTGCACTTTAAACGTTCCTGTAACGGGGCCTCCTGTGTTTTTGACACTCCAAGTAACGTTTGGCCAAGTGATTTCTTTGGTGATAACGGCTTGGTTGACGCTGGGTGTGCCGATGGCATTTTTTACCGAACCGAGTGTTGCGTTGTCGCTGCCCACTTTTCCTAACGAGCCGCCGCAAGAAGCATTACTTTGGAGCGTGTATTTTCCGGCCAAGGCATTGGGGATTAAATCGGGGCGGGGGTATAAGGTAATAGACGGGATGGTTTTGGTGATGAGGTGGTTGCAGAAGGTGTGGTTTTCAGCAAAATTGATGCTTGTAATGTTTGCCTGTGTGCTGGTTTTGAACACTACGGTAAAGGTTCGGCTGGTAGCACTGCCTCCGGCATTGACGCTGGCACTTTCTACTTTTGAGTCGGATAGTTCGAGTTTGTTGACCGATGTGCCGCCTATGGTTAGTTGGTAAGTGCGACCTGCTACTAAAAAGCTGGGAGTGGCGGCACCTTCTTTAATAGTCAGCGTACTGATGGTCGGTTTTTTGCGAATGTCTATTTTAAACGAAGCCGTTAGCGTGTTGGCAACACCAAAGAGTGAAATGGTTACACCATCTTGTGCTGTGGCACCCGAAGTTACGGTAATGTTGACATCTACCCATGTATTGCAGCCGTCGAAGTCGCCAAAACCACCGCTATGTTTGCTTCCGATGCTGGTACTAACACCCGCTACACCGGCAGAGGCAGATCCTACTAAGTCGCCGAATTTAACAAATACACGGATTTTTTGGGTTTCACCGGTCAATACATTAGGACGGTCGCCGGTGCTCGTGTAGGTGTGTCCGCACATCGTGCGTTTGCAAATGGTTTCTACTGCTTGTGCAGATTGGAAAATGAAAAGGCCAATAACGGTTAATGCGATAGCAAAAAATTGGCGGGCGGAAAAAATGCTTTGTGTTTTCATGGTCGAAAAAGAATTTGGGGTTAAGGAATTTGAAAATTGTTTGTTGTTGTTGTTTTGAAATAAAGGACTGTTGTTGTTGTTTCGTGTGTTCATGGCTACTTGTGTTTTGGGGGTTAAGAATGTTTTTGAAAAAAGTTGTTGAATAAAATTTTCGATTTGCGTTTTCATGATGACTGAATTTTGGGGTGTTTAAAATTTTTGGTTTTTGATTTTGTTTGTTTGTGATGGGCTGTTGTTTCCGTCTCACAGTGCAAAACTACCGCAGCCCTCAGCCGCACGGGCACCAAATTTTCGGAAAACATAGGTTTCTGAGACCCTTTTCTATTCTTGAGGGCTTTATAATAAAGGGTTGCAGAATAATGGGCGGGGTAAAATAATTATCTCAAAAAAAATAGAAATCGCCCGAAAAAACCTACATTTAACCCAATAACCCAATTTACCCATGCCTTCAGACGACCTTTTCGCCCTCGTCAAGTCGCTCACCCCTGCCGAAAAGCGGTACTTTAAACTCTATGCTCAAACCCATTCCTCGGCCGAAGCCACCAATTACCTCCTCCTTTTTGAGGCAATGGATAAGCAAACCGAATATGACGAAGAAGCCATCAAGAAAAAGTATAGGAAAGAGAAGTTCGTGGCGCAACTGACCTTTACCAAAAATACCCTTCGCAATAAGATATTGGATGCGCTTTGTGCCTATATGGGCGGGTCAAAAGACAGTACTGTTGTCTTTGAGTTCCGGCAGGCACTCAATCACCTTTTGGCTTTGTACCGAAAAGGGATTTACGGACAAATGGAAAAAGACCTGAAACGCCTCCTTAAGATGGCAGATGATTACGAAATGCCTGTCTATTCCCTTGAGTTGTTGCATTGGCAACGCCGGTTGCTGTTAGATCGAACCGACCGAAACATTACCGAAGATTTGGAATCGCTCATTGAAGAGGAACATCGCGCACAACGCCTTCTTCAAAATGAAGCGGACTTTAAACATTTGCACGACCGACTCTTGGTTTCTTTAAAAGTGCGCATACGGGCAAAAGATAGCGAGGCCTTGCAAAAAATGGAACAATTGATGCAAATCCCCCTTTTGCAAAGCGAGGGCAATGCCTTGACCCAACAAGCCAAGTTGTTTTACAACGAGGTTTGGGGATTTTACCATTGGCGAATGGGCAACTTTGAACGGATGTACGCACATCACAAACGAATCATCGAAATTTGGGAAACCAACGACCTGTTCCGAAACGAACACCGGCACGAATATCGAAAAGCCTTGTGCAATTTTTTAAATAGCTGCCATGCTTTTCAGAAGTTTGAAGATTACCCGCCGACATTGGTAAAAATTCGCTCCCTTGCCGCCAATGATATTCCTACGGAGGTCAAGATTTTCCACATTTCGTTTTACCACGAACTGCTTTACTATCTCAATACCTATTCCATCAAACAGGGCGTAGCCGAAATTCCGAGCCGCTTGACACAGTTGGAGGCTTGGAAAGACCAAATTCACAGTTCTCGCCTGTTGACCATCTATTACAATATCGCTTTGGTTTACTTTTTTGCCCATCAATTTGGCGATGCCCTAACCTGGATTAACGAAATTCTTTCGCATCCCAAAGCCGATACCCGCCGCGAAGTTCAACATACCGCACATATCCTTCAATTGGCGGTTCATTTTGAATTGGGCAATAACGATTTGTTGGACAACTTGCACCGTTCGGCTTATCGAAACCTGAAAAATGCCGACGAACTCCAATTGTTTGAACGCTTGTTGCTCACCAATTTTAAGAAATTGGCAGGGGTCAATGAATACGACCGCAAAGCAGTTCGCGCTTATTTCGAAAATTTTGACCAAGAACTCAACGAACTGCTAGCCGAGTTTCCACAACAGCACTTGTTAGGCTGGTTTGAGATACAAACTTGGTTATCGAGCAAACTGAGCGGAAAATCTATGAGCGAGGTGTTAGCACAAAAGGAATAGGTGTCTCATCCTATATTATTCTAATCCTTACCTCTATTTCGCCAAAAAGACGAAGTTCTGCGGTAAAACCATCCCCTTTATCGCTTGTCTCAAACGATTTTGGAAAATCAGAACATCTCCGGAATTTTACCGGAGTAGTTTTGGAAAATCAAAACACCTCCGGAATTTTACCGGAGTAATTTTGGAAAATCAAAACACCTCCGGAATTTTACCGGAGTAGTTTTGGAAAATCAGAACACCTCCGGAATTTTACCGGAGTAGTTTTGGAAAATCAAAGCACCTCCAGCATTTTACCGGAGTAGTTTTGGAAAATCAAAATGCCTTTCTAATGATATTCCATGCGGTTCTATATATTCATTAACCGACATGCCCCTGAAACAAAGGGCACAAAAAGCAACCGCCCGAAAAACAGGCAGTTCTTCGGGCGGCAATTGCTAAATGATGTAAGACGAGGGTTATTTAAAACCCATTCGTTTGTGGATGTTTCGGGGAATGAGGCGGACGGTAAACTTGGGTTCGGGGCCGATAGTAGGAATGGTTTGGAACTTCAACTCGTAATTTTCGGGGACTAACTTGAAGTCAACGAGGTGGACTAAAATGGCCATGGTCAACATCATTTGAAGTTCACCCAATTGAAAGCCCAAACATTTATGCGCCCCGATACCATAAGGGCTAAGAGCACCTTTTTGCCGGTATTCGTTACGCGGAGGCAGGTGACGGTCTATGTCAAACTCATAAGGATTGGGGAACAACTCGGGTAAAAAGTGGGTAACCCCTTGCGCCATATAAACCGTTTGCCCTTTTTCCATACGGTATCCTCCAAATTCAAAAGGTACAGACACTGTTCGCGGTATCATGGAGGCGACGGGATAGCGGCGCAGGGTTTCCATGAGCGTGGCGTGCATGATGGGGAAATTATTCACCTCTTTTACATCGGGTAAACCTTTTTCAAAAGCGGCATCCACTTCTTCTTGCAAGCGTTTCAAGACATCTCTATGTTTTGCCAAAGCGTAAATCATAGAGGCAAGGGTATTGGTAACGGTGTCCATCCCGGCAAGAAACGGGCCGATGACCGCCAACAAGAGTTCGGGGCGATTGAGTTCCAACCCTTCTTCGTAAACGGCTTTGAGAATATCGTCCACCAAATCGGGTGTTTCGTTATTGGGGGCGGTCAGGTGTTCGTAAATGATTTTTTCACCAAACTTATTGGCTTTTTCCTGGGCTATCAAAAACTTGGGGCGATACAAGGCAATTCTTGGCCACATGCGTACAATATTCACATTGAGCAGGGTGCGCACATAAAAGGACAGGGGTTCGTAATATTTTCCGGGGGCGCGATTGGCCAACAAAATGCCCATTTGCTCGGTAATCAGGCGTTGGATAAAAGAGGCTACTTTGATTTCACCTTTGTTTTTCAACTTTTTGAGTACCATTTTACGGGTAATTTCGGCTACTTTGGGTATGCGGTTGGCAATCATTTTTGTCGAATAACCACGCATCATCACCTTGCGCATTTTAAAATGTTCTTCCCCGTCCATTGCCACCAAAAACTTATCGGCTCCTACCGATTTACCAAAACTGCCCCAAATCTCGCCGGTAATTAAATGATCGTTGGCCGCTCTCGACAAAAACTGATTGGCTTCCAAACCGGCTAAAAAAATAATTTGCTGATTGACCGTATTCACCTTAAAAACCGGTCCCAATTTGTGGTACTGCTCGACAATAAAATCTATCGGAGCATTGATAAGGTTAAATGTACTGCCCAGAATGGGCAAGCCCGACACTAAAGGGGGCTGTTTGTGATCGTTTACAATAGAAGCGTTCATTGTGATGAATAATTTGTTATGAGTGGGTGAAATGATTTGAAAGTTAAAGACACTACAAATTTAACGCTTTGATGGATACCTTATTACATAGCAGTCAAAATAAATCTTTGTGTTGGATATTCTATTAATCGCCAAACCATCGTTTAATCTCTGTCAGCAATGTTTCGGGATGTTTTACCCAGTTAAAATGGTTGAGTTTGTGTGTATGTTGTGAATTACCGATAGTGGTTTTGGTGACGGCGGCCGATGTCAGTTTGGCACAAAGATTTTCAATTGCCAAGGGCGGCGAAAGTTGGTCATTGGCAATATGAACAGCTAAGACAGGCATATCTACTTTTGCCAAGGCTTGTTCAAAGTTAAAATCCATGTTTTTGAGTTCATATCTGCCGGTTCGGCAAGTATAGCTCCAATCTTCGATGACTGTTTGGCTTTCGGTGCCGCCAAACCCCACTTTTTTACCCGGAAAATATCCCAGTACCTTGCTCAACAATCGGGAAAACTGGGTGAAGGCTAAAATCTTATACCCTTCGATTCCCGGCCATCCTTTGTAATAAATAGAACAAGCAGCAACCAAAATAATGCCATTGACGTTCACCTTGCCCCATGCACTATACAAACAAGCCAACTGCCCGCCCAAACTATGTCCGATGAGGTAAATACGTCTATCGGGATATTTGGATTTGACGATGCCCAATTGATGGTTGAGGTCTTCGAGCAGTTCTTTATATCCAAAGTCTATGCCTCGCTTCGCCCGGATGGACGAAGTTCCCAAGCCCCGCCAATCGGTAGTGATGGCGATGCCGTTCAGTTCATTGGCTAGAAGATGCGCTAAATGGGCGTAATGTTTTGACGAAACTCCCATGGCCGGCAAGCAAACAAATACCGGCGATTGCTCATTTGGATGATGGGCATAGAGCATCATGGCAGCATCCACCTTTGGGGCAAAATGAACGGGTATTTTTTCTTGCGGCGGTACAAACATTGGAAAATCGGAGTAAGGCGTAAGGAATAAGGCATAAGTAAGGCGAAAGGCGAGTGTTAGACATAAGGCATAAGGACTTACTACTTACCACTTATGCCTTTTACCGTTTCGTAATCCTTTTGGTCAATATGTTGAGTAGCTTTTCGATAAGTTTGGGTTAATCCGGGATAGATGGTGGTATTCCTACCGTGTGCATCTAAATACCAACTCTGGCAACCAGAAGCCCATACCGTTCCTGCAAATTGGCTTTGCAGTTGTTCGTTATAGACCCTTTGAATTTGTTCTTGAACATCTAAGTAGCCCTTCGTTCCTTGTTTTTGCAATAGGTGAAGGTAGTCTATGATGTAATTCATTTGCGAGTCCATGATATGAAGGACGGATGTATGTCCCAAACCGGTATTGGGGCCTAAGATAAAGGTAAGGTTAGGAAACCCCGAAACGGTAATGCCTTTAAAACCCTGAATGCCCGATTGCTGCCATTCCTTTACCAAATTGCACTGTTTTAATCCGATGACCTCCATATCAAAACCGTCTGTTCCGGCGGCATGAAAACCCGTGCCAAAGATGATGACCTCTGCCTCGTGCTTTTGACCATCCTTGCCGACAATCCCATCGGCCTCGATATGGTCAATGGGTTCGGTTACCAAGTGTACGTTTACGCGGTTAAAAGAAGGGAGGTAATCATCCGACAATAAAATGCGCTTGCATCCAAACGTATAGTTTGGGGTGAGCTTTTTGCGAATCTCCGGGTCTTTTACCTCTTTCTTTAGCTTTGAAAGGGCTTGTAAAGTCCCCAATCTATTCATCAATTTATTTCCCAAAAAATTAAGCCCCAAAAATTCTGATATCCAATAGATACGCTCGCGGTTCAGTTTTTGTAAAAAAGGCAGGTATTTGAACAATGTTTTTTCTAAACCCAAATACTTGCGGTTTCGCCGGGGTGAAATCCATGCAGGTGTTCTTTGGAACAAGGTTAAATCTTTGACTATTGGAGCAATAGTCGGCACGATTTGAATGGCACTTGCACCGGTTCCGATGACCGCCACCTTTTTACCCTCCAAATTACAGGAATTATCCCATTGCGAAGAATGAAAGACCGTTCCACGAAAAGTGTCCAAGCCTTTTAGTGGAGGAATGTTTGGGCGGTTGAGCGGACCGATAGCGGCAATCAACATTTTCACATCAAAGGTTCGTCCCGTTTTGTCGGTTAATTGCCATCGTCCGGTTTCTTCCTTAAAAACCGATGAAACAATTTGGGCATTATAGACTATATGCTCTTGGAGGCGATTTTGTTGAGCCACCTGTTTCATATACTTCCAAATCTCGGGCTGAGTCGAAAAAGCCTCGCTCCAATTTGGGTTTGGTGCATTTCTGAACGAATACAAATGCGAAGGTACATCGCAAGCACAGCCGGGATATTGATTATCGCGCCATGTTCCGCCCAAATCTTCGGCACGTTCAAAAATAACAAAATCGTTTTCACCGGATTCTTTCAGACGCAAAGCGGCAGTCATTCCGCCAAACCCTGCACCTATAATACCTATTTGGTACGAAGATTTCATGATGGAAAATGTAGAGTGGGGTAAATTAGTGAGTACGGTTAATGATTTGCAGCTTTCTCGTTTTGGGCTTCGGAAAATTCTTTGTGCGAGAGGTAACGCTCAGCATCTAAGGCTGCCATACAACCACTACCGGCAGCGGTCACTGCTTGACGGTAAATTTTATCTTGTGCATCACCGCTTGCAAACACACCTTCTATGTTTGTATGGGTGCTGCCGCTTTTGGTAATCAAGTAGCCTTCATTATCCATGTTTAACCAATCTTTAAAAATATCGGTATTGGGTTTATGACCGATGGCCACAAAAAATCCCTGAATGGCTATTTCAGATTTAACCCCGGTTTTATTATTGACCACCCGAAGTCCGGTTACGGTATTTTCGCCAAGTACTTCGTCTGTTTCGGTGTTCCAATGAATGATAATGTTGGATTTTGCTTCCACTCGTTGTTGCATAATTTTGGAAGCCCGCATTTCATCGCGTCTGACCAATAAATGAACGGTAGGACAAAGGTTGGAGAGGTAAAGCGCTTCTTCACAAGCGGTATCGCCGGCTCCGACTACTGCTACATCCATTCCTCTATAAAAGAAACCATCGCAAACCGCACAAGCTGAAACGCCGCTGCCGTTCAATCTTTGTTCCGAAGGAAGTCCCAACCATTTTGCTGAAGCTCCGGTGGCAATAATCACCGCTTCTGCCCAAACTTCGGCAGTTTCATCTATCACCACTTTGTGCAAAGAACCCGAAAAATCAACCGAAGTAACATAACCAAACCTTATCTCCGTACCCATGCGCTCGGCCTGTTTTTTAAAGTCTTCCATCATTTCGGGACCTAAAATACCCTTGGGATAACCGGGATAGTTTTCTACATCGGTGGTTTGCATCAATTGTCCGCCAACTTCTACGCCGGTATAAAGGACGGGCTTAAGGTTGGCACGGGCAGCGTAAATAGCAGCCGTATAACCGGCAGGGCCGGAGCCTATAATCAGGCATTTTATCGTTTCTTTTTGTTTCATGATGAATACATGTTGGTTTTGTCATAAAATAATGAGGATATAACAAGAAGCAAGGTCATGGGGTTGATTAACACTGCTTTCCATGATTGTGCTTGTGAGCTACTTGTCGAAGTTGTAAAATTAGAACAATTCTGCCTCCATTCTTTTGAAATAATAAAAAAGAGAGCTTATGGTTTCGGAGGATAGAACTTACGGCTTTTCAGCAACTCTCCACTTTCGATGTCCCATTCTTTAACCGTTCCATCCATACTGCCCGACAATAGTCGTTTCCCATCGGGACTATTGTGAATAGTGCAAACTATACCTTTGTGACCTTGGTAAGCCAATACTAATTTTCCGGTCAGTTTATCCCATTTTCTAATTACCCCATCCCCACTCGAAGCAATCACATAGCGTTCATCGGGGCTAAACATAGCCACTAATATTTTGTCCTCCGCACCGTAATAGGTCATCAGGTTTTTACCTGAATAGGTATCCCATAATTTTACCGTACCATCACCGCTACCACTGACAATCAAGCTGTCATCATTGCTCATCACTACACAATACACCGCCCCTTGATGCCCGATATATTCCCGAACCGGCTTTGCCGCAGCAATATCCCAAAGAATAACCTTTCCATCCCGCCCGCTTGTAACAATAAACCGCTCATCGTTGGCAAACCAAGCAAAATAAACCGCTCCGGAATGACCGCGCAAATATTGAAGCGGTTTATAAGTACCGGAATCATAAACAATCACCACACTATCCGCACCAGTCGAAGCAAACATCTTCCCTGAATGACTATAAAGCGTGGTATAAGCCTCGTTTTTGTGATATCGAAGCGTATGTTCCAAACGACATTCGCTAACATTCCAAATCCGAACCGTACTATCTCCACTCCCCGAAATGATAAAACGGCTATCGGGACTAAACAACGTAGTATTGGCAGAACGGTTATGACCATAAAGACTGCAAACCGGAGAAAACGAAACAGCATCCCAAAGTTCAATCAACCCCGTCGCCCCTCCCACAGCAATATGCTTGCCATCAGGAGTATAAAAAGCCGCATAAACCCCATAAGGTGTCCATAAATTATACAAAACATTTTCCGAAGTATCGTGAAGGTCGGTTCGCTCAATGGGTAAAGGCATAGAGTTGTCCGATACCTTTGTCGAGCAAGAGTATAGCACCAAGAAAGCGGTGAGTATTAGAAAGATGTAGGGGTATTTTATTTTAGACATTATATCTTAGACTTGAGATGTTAGATGTTAGATATTAGACTTTAGACATAAGACGAAAGACGTAAGAGCAAACAGAACCACTCCTAACCATCCACTATTCACAATTCACTAATTTCCCCCTAATCCCATAAAGATCGGGATAAGACCATTGCTCGGCAATCTTACCTTCGCGAAGCTTGAAAACTACTACTTCCTGCATTTCTAACACGATGCCGGTTGAATCAATATCCCAAAACCTGCCGAGATGCGTGCCATGAGTTCTGAACCTTGAAACTACCATATCGCCTTCGGCAATCAACTGTGTGAGGTCTTCTCGCCAGTCGGGAAAGGCTTTTCGATGACTGAGGACTTCCTCGGCTATTTCGGAATAATTGCGCAAACTACTATCTGAGAGGAGGTGGTAAATTAAATTTGGATGATAGAGTTCGGGTATCAACGCAACATTCCCTTTACTCCATACTTCCTCGTGAAGTTTTCTGACCACTTCCTTATTTGCTTCCATCTCTATGGGTTCAACAACCTTATCCTTGCCCGTTTCGGGACATACGGGGCAGTTGCATCCCGTCAAAACCACAATCATTCCAATAAACAAACCACGTAAACCCATCTCCCATCCTGCTTTTTTTCGTTAACAATCTCCTCCTGAAATGACTAAAACTCAAAATCACCGCGAGCATACCTCGAATACAAATCTTGTAATTCGACCAAGGGCTTACAATCAGTACCATCTGCACTATTGTAGGCCGTAAACATCTGTTTTTCCATCCACCACTTACCGGTAACTTCTTTTTCGGCTTCTGTGCTAAACCGTAGTGCATAGACTTCCACTCTTAGATATTCAGGCGGTTTACCGGGGAAAGGATTTTCACCAAGCAACGAAAGTACAGCCAAATTCTGAGAGCGCAACGCTTCTATAAAGCGGCATATCCACGCATTATCAACAGTATAGTAGGGATTGAGCAAGTTTTGAGGAGCGGTAAACGGCGGAATAGGGGAGGCATTATATGCCCCCACTCCGATACTTTCGTAATACATTACATGATCGATACGAGGATAGTATGGAGCGAAATACAGCAGCTTTTGCGTAAATCCCGATGGCACATATTTAAAAGTATAGGGCAACCAAATAACCCCATCACGACTGCCTTCAAAACGCAACTCCACCCTGAAACGGGTCATGTCTTTAAAAACTCCGTAAGGACTCGACAATCTGAAATTTGCCCCAAGGCGGTAAACAGAATTCACCCAATGCAATACATTTGGCAACTGTTTAGACCCCTCGAAGTAAAAAGGATAGCAAAGATGGTTTTGCGGGTTACACATTCGAGGGTTAAATAAGAAAAGAGAATATACCATTTGCATACTCCCCACAAAAAGCCCAAGAACCAACACCATACTGCTGACTATATTCCGAACCCTTCCCCCATCGAACCGGTACGGTACAAGTTCTGAATTGTTAAACCGGCTACCAAAGTCATTATCGTGAAGTAAAACGACGCTCAAAACGATGGACAACACGTTAAAATAACCGTAATTACCCGATAACATGATTAACAAGGTAATGGCGGTAAAACTCAACAAGGCAATGAAGCGAAAAATACGGACCCCAAATACAAAAAACGGTACAATCATCTCCACCAAGAAAGTAACGACAATGGTAAAACTGAATAAAGATTGAGGTAGCTTATGAAAGTACCAAGCCAAGGGAGTAGGCATAGGTTGATTGGGAAAAAAGTAGGTGAAGAAGGTAAAATTTACCCAACTCTCGCCCGGGTAGTAAAACTTCACCATGCCCATCGAAAACCACAATCGAAACAATAGGAATTTCAACAAAAAATCCACCAAATTGGGCACATATCCAAGATAGCGAAAGCAAAAAGCAGTCAGTATGGTCAAAAACCCCACCTCTGCCAAGAAAACATCAATAATAATAATGGTAAAATCTCCCCCAATAGACAGGATAGAAACAAAACACACCCAAGCCACTAGAGAACTGATATACGGAAGCACATAAAACAACATTCCTAAAGCTCCAATACAGCCCAAACCCACCAAAACCAACAGCATCAAATCGGTCGGAAACAACCAAAACAAGCTCGGAAAATGCAACCACGCCAACCATCCCTCATTTGAAAACGCCGTTTTCAACAAATTTGCTGCCGGCAACAACCCCTCTGACCCCATCAACACCTTTATCTGAAAGGTAAATGGAACAAGGGCAATCAAATACACCATCCCCACCAACCGAACCAACCAATGTGCCGTCCGCTGAACCCTTGAAACCCCAAATAAGCCTTGTAAAACCGATGTCCCCATCACAATCAAATATTTACCCTATCTTTCGCATCAAATTACTTGTTTTAGATTTTAGATGTTAGACTTTAGATTGATAGACATTGAAATTGACTAACGCCTAATATCTTCTATCTAATGTCTTATATCTATTGTCTTATGTCTTCAATCTAATATCAAAAATGACCAACCTCCTGCAAATCTCGCAAACCATATTCAAAACCCGAATACATGTTGCCATCATTTGCTTTTTCCTATACCACAACATCCTCTACTATTACCTAGGCAACAACGCCGAACCGATTCACTTAATCGTTCTGCTGGCTTTTGCAATATGGAATCTTGCGCTTTACCTGTTCGACCGCGCTTATGACTACAACAAAGACCTTATTACAGATGCCAAAGATGCTCTCAATATTCGTCAAGCACAATGGGGCATCAAAATAGCGATAACCTTAACATTTTTCCCCATCATACTGCTCTTCTACTTTCAATATCCAATCATCCCGTATTTATGCTTTGTCCCTTTAACCTTCCTCTATACTTTACCTCTGACCAAACACAATATCAGAGTAAAGAACCTGTTCCTCATCAAAAACCTTTACTCTGCCTTATTTATATGGACTCTTCCACTTGTTGTCATTCTTCGGTATTATCAGGGATTTCCGCAATCCATTCCCCAACTGCTGTTTGAAAACTATTACTTTTTGGTGTTTGTCTTAATGGGTGAAATTATCTGGGACTTCAAAGACGTAGAAGCAGATAAAGTTCACAAGGTACAAACCCTGCCCGTAGTACTCGGATTTCCGGCTACCCGAATTATCTTATTACTGCTCTTAATTGCAAATTGCACGGCTTTTTACCTTCAAACAGGTTATATTAACTATCCCGTCATCCTGTTTTTTTTGCTCTTTATCTTTTTTGCCACGGAAACAACACCAGTATGGTGCTACCACCTGCCATTGTTGCTCGTGATTGCCGATAATGTTTGGAAGTTTATTCAATTCAGGGGTTAATCTTTCCTGTTGCCCTCCGCCCTTTCCCATTGCCATTCTAATGTAGGGCGAATATGCGCATGAACATCGCGCCAAGGAGTCTGCTCCAATTCGGGAGGACAGGCGATTTTGAAAAATATCACCTGTTTAAATTCTAAGGTAAAATGCCTTCCCTCATCCCCCACCCATACATCAATATAATACAAACCATGATTGAATAAATTGGGCGGAAAAACGCATCGGACAACATACTTCCCTATTTCCCCATCAATTGTTTCCAAAGAATTGACCGTTGATAAGACCGGAATCCCCGAAATATGATAGACCGAAACGTAAAAACTTGTCAAAAAGCCGGAAACCAATTTTTCATAACCCAACTCGAACTCAAAAGCCGTATTCATGGACAATTTTGGATTGCCACCGGCTTCCGAAATGACCCGAACTGCCGCATTGGATAAACGAAAATAGTCATTCCCCGGTGCTTCTTTGGGCAGCCAATGCCTTTCGGTTGGTGCAACAAGTTCTCCCAATTCAGCCGGCGGGCGCATTCCGTAACCCATCGCTTCCCACAAGTAGCTTTCCATATATTGCTCTATCACATCCGAAGGAACACCATCGGCATAAACGCCCCCTTCGTGCAACCACAAACAACGGTTGCACAATTGAGCGATTTGACCTAAATCATGGCCTGCCATGACCACAATAGCACCCGATTGTGCGATAGCCTTCACCCGTTCATAGACCTTTAGCCTAAATTCCATATCGCCAACTGCAAGCACTTCGTCGAACAACAGAATATCTGCCTCCATAAATGCAGCCACAGCAAACGCCAATCTGACATACATGCCACTCGAATAGTGTTTGACGGGGGTATCAATAAACGCTTCTACTCCGCTAAAAGCTAATATCTCGTCAAACTTGGAATGAATGAACGTTTTACTCATGCCCATCAACGAACCACTAAAATAGACATTTTCCCGACCGGTCAACTCGGGATGAAAACCTGTTCCCACGTCTAAGACCGCAGCAACACGCCCGTTATAACGAACCGTCCCCTTGCTTGGTGAAACAATCCTGCTCAGTATCTGCAACAACGTGCTTTTACCTGCACCATTCCGGCCAATAATGCCCAATACATCGCCCGAACGAAGCGTAAAACTCAATTCCCGAAGGGCTTCAAATCCTAATTCAACATTGCCTCCCTTCCCTTGACCACGAAGTCGCTCGGATAACGAACGAAGCATTGCTAAAACACCGCCCTTCCATTTTTTACCCCCTTTGTAATACGTTTTACCTAATCCCTCGGCAATCAGCAGACGATCACTTGGTTCAACACGACCTTCTATCATAAATCCTGCGGTTTGCGATGCTCTACTTGCATGTAGTAAAGGTTTTGCAGAAAATAACGCCCAACTCCTTTATCCAAATCATGCAACGGCTTGTAGCACTTCAGTTCAAAAAAATCAATTGGAAACACATACTCCGCCCAGTTCGCTATTTTCCCTACACCCGTCAATTCTTGAAAGTCATTCGAGATCGTCAGGTTTTCAAAATCTTCCAAAGGAATATCTATCGTTTTCAAAGACATCACCACAAATCCCATCTTACGAACCACATCCATTATCCGGTTCAAGTCTGAAACGTTATAGCGGTAAGCAGCATTGATTTTTCCTATCTCCTCATCTATTTGAGCCTGAAGAGCGGCACTCGAAGCCACTTTTTTGAACAAGTCCTTGATATAAAGTGTCCCACCGGGTTTCAATACCTTCCAAACCGACCTCAACACTTGTTCAGGGTGATGTGCATGACCAAAGGACTCTAAAAAGTAAACCAAATCGAATGAGTTGGCTGGGTAAAGGTTTTCCAATAGATGGTAATCGCCCGTCTTCACTTTCACCCTATCCGACAAACCGGCAAGTTCAACGGCATTTTGCGCTTGTTTTGCCTGAACATCCGAAATCGTAACCGCTTCTATCTGTACCGGTAGTTGTTGGGCAAAATAAATAGCCGGCGCACCTACCCCACAACCTGCATCCAACACCTCATTTCCCGCCTCCAAGCCCATGCTTTCCATTTCATAAGCCAATAATTTGCTGACATCTTTTGTCCTGAACGCCTGAATGACCTCGCCATAAACCTGCAAAAACTTATCGGTATATCGGTTGTAAAAATCCCGCACATCGTTTGAGGTATGAGCCGCAACAACGTCCGTTTTCACCTCTTTTTTCCGACCAAAGAATCGAAAAAAGAACCCCATCAATGCTGCAACCGCAGCAAAAACGCCCCACCTCCAACTAAAATGTTGCTTCATAAATATTCCTTAAGACCAACTGTTTCTACCCTAATCTATACTATTGATTATTGCCGAACAAACTTCTAACTTTTCGCCAAAGTCTGCCACCAACTGTTTCAGTATTATCAGAAGCAACTAAATTGACCGCTTTGGGGCGTTGATATGAAGGGTCTATTTGCTCCATCAAATCATCGGCATCGGGATATATGTTTTCCACCCAAAAGGTATCCAATAACTCTAAATTATCGGGTATTTCCCCAACTTCCAATAATGAAATCTCGTTCAGGTAAAAGTCCCCCACTGCTCGGTACACCTCAATTGCCCCGTTATCCTTGTTTAAATGGTAATAAACCAAAGTTGAATCGGCATGAATGGTAGAACCTCCGACCACTACCCGCATCTTGTCCGATAGATTGGGGTGCGAACCATGAAACAAAGCAGGGTGATAAACCAATGCCTCCCCTGCCCGGACATCAATCGTTTTCAAACAGGATTTCAAGGCTTCAGTTACCAACACGCGCTTACTTGGCATGGCTCCCGAACGGTAATTGACAAAAAACCGATGACTTTTTGGAAGTACGTACAAAGTGCCGTTCTGTTCATTTGTATCCTGCAACGGACACCAAAGCACCGCCAAGGGGTACTTTTGTTCATCAATAATATTCCAATCCTGATGTAAAGGCAAATCGTATGTATTGACCGGAGATTTAACCAAAAAAGAACCGCCCAACAACATGCCCGCTTCGCAATAACGCTCAACCGCATCCTTCATAATATCTCTTATTGCTGCATTCACCTTACGGTTCACCTCCGGAGGGTTAAACAAACTACTGGCATATAAACCAGTCGTATCTTTAGGTATGCAGTCTTCGTACAAGCCCTTTAATTTGTCCAATTCATCGCTTTCCAAAAAAGGAATAACAACATATCCGTTCTCAAGAAAAGTTTGCTCCAACATTGGGTCTTTAAAGTAGGGTCTTATCATGGGTAATGTTTATTTTTTAGAACAATATACAAATGAAAAATAGACGATGACAGTTTCAAGCAGACAAATATAATCAACAGTAGCAATTTTTTAATCTCAAAGCCTTTAGGCAAATATTTTAACAACTCTACTCATTTTTGGGCTTGGGTGGCTTTACAGTTTCAGGCTTGATAAATCCATAAGGACAGTGGTAGCAGCCATTTTTACAACAATAACCCCGTTCTAACAAGAACTTTGCCGTAAATACCCAAAGTCCCTGCTCATCTATATAGTAATCCACCCCTTCTTTCAACTCGTTTTTCATATTATTATGAGTTGCCACGAATGCACGAATAAAGATTTTTGATTTAAAATCCTAACACTCAATTTATAACTAATTCAGTTGTAGTAAATTCATTAAAAAAGAAAAATTCATTCGTGCATTCGTGGCAAAACTCTTAACTTATTTAAGGAAACTTAAAAAAACATTCGTGCATTCGTGGCAAAAAACTCATAACGACGATAATATTACTCCGGTATAGTTGAATGGGGTAACTTGTTTTAACTCCATTTTTAATTCATCGGAAACAGCAAGCCCGTCAATAAATTCAGCAATCGCCTCCTGTGTTATTTTAGCATGGGTTCGACTCAATTCTTTAAGGGCTTCATAAGGATTGGGATACCCCTCTCGGCGCAAAATTGTTTGAATGCCTTCTGTGACCACTTCCCAATGCGATTGCAGGTCATCGTTTAATTTTGTTTGGTTGAGTTGGAGTTTGTTCAACCCTTTCAGCAGGTTTTTCAGTGCCAGCAAGGTATGCCCTATCGGAACGCCAATGTTTCGGAGAACGGTGGAGTCGGTCAAATCGCGTTGCAATCGTGAAATCGGTAGTTTGGCGGATAGATGCTCGAACAAGGCATTTGCGATGCCAAAATTGCCCTCGGCATTTTCAAAATCAATGGGGTTGACCTTATGCGGCATGGTGGACGATCCCACTTCGCCCGCCACAATGGTCTGTTTAAAATAGTCCATCGAAATATACGTCCACACATCGCGGCAAAGGTCTGTCAAGATAGTGTTGATGCGTTTCAGGGCATCGAACACCGCACTCAGGTTGTCGTAGTGTTCAATCTGTGTGGTGTATTGACTGCGCGACAAGCCAAGTCCGGCAACAAATTCATCGGCAAACTTCAGCCAATCCACCAGCGGGTAGGCAACATGATGGGCATTAAAATTTCCCACCGCCCCGCCAAACTTAGCGCTGAACGGAATTTTTTGTAACTGTGCCAACTGCACCTGCAAGCGCTCGGTAAACACCAACAACTCTTTACCCAACAAAGTAGGAGAGGCGGCTTGTCCATGTGTGCGCGACAACATGGGCACAGTTATCCAGGCAGCAGCCCGTTGTTGCAAATGTTGCATCACCCGTTCCAACATGGGGTAGTAAACCTGCTCCAACGCCTCTTTCAGCAATAGCGGGGTAGCGGTATTGTTTATGTCTTGCGAGGTCAATCCGAAGTGGACAAACTCTTTCACCTCCCCTAATCCCATGTCTTCCATCTTTTCTTTAATCAGATATTCCACCGCCTTGACATCATGATTCACCTTTCGTTCAATCTCCTTAATCCGAAGCGCATCTGCTTCCGAAAACTGTTCATACAAATCCTTTAACCGAACAAAAACAGATAGATCAACCCCATGTAAAGCGGGTAAAGGCAGCCGGCATAAAGCAATAAAATACTCCGCTTCAACCCTTACGCGATAACGCATCAACGCAAATTCGGAAAAATACGGACTTAATTCGCTCACCGAAGTGCTGTACCGGCCATCTAAAGGGGAGATTGCAAAAATCATGGTCAAACTATTGTGATTGGTGGTTACCGGAAAAAGATTTGCCGGATGCGCTCCTTTTCGTTGTCGCTCATTGGCGCAAAGTTCGCATTTTTTAGGAGGAATTATAACCCCTTACCTCTTTTAACAACGGTAAACGGTTAAAGCCAAACAACCTTTTCAATTGTGTATTCACTCCATGATATAGGCAACTTGTGTCACCTTATTAAAGGTCTAAATCGGCTATCAAGAATGGGTTGTATTTATTATTGCAATAGTTCGTTAAAAATTAAGGGGCAATACAGACCAAAGATAAGAGTTCTAAGATGTTGAGTTGATTTTTTGATAACTCACCATCACATTCAGAGATGTCAAAAATACGGTCAATCAAAAATTAGATATGAACCTTATTACCTTCATAATAACATGACATCAAGTAAATTTAAAAACCTTATTACCTTATTAAAACTCGGTTAATAAGGTAATAAGGTTACGATGATATGATATTAATCTGTTACTAAGGTAATAAGGTTTCGATGGTGAAATTAATTACCGAACCTTAAAACGATTTTCTCACGGTAAATTATGAAAGTAGTTCTCTGATTTTTTAACGAACTATTATTATTGTGGAGAAAGATAAAATCGGGTTGGCTTTACTCCTCCGGCAAGCCTCCCTCTTAGCAAAAAAATGACAAGACAAAACACAGTCGTAACTTTAGCATTTCAGTAATGTGAAGAAGCCATCCAAATCATTGACATTACTGTATAATAAACGTCAGGTAGGTTTTAAATCGGATTAAAATTCTGGTCTATCAGGTTTTGATGATAACGAAACAGCCCAATTATCCCGAAGGGATAAAACATTTATAGAATTTAGCCATTCAAAAACCCGTTTGACCCCGAAGGGGTCGCATATTCAGATCAAAAGTTCTTCTATAAATGTGCGACCCTTTCAGGGTCATTAAGCATTTTCATGCACTTGTTATGTTTCTCATCCAAATAGCCTGAAAACTTACCTGTCAATTTCCTAAAGCCTTGCAAAATAAGACTTGTAGAAGTTTCTAATCCCTACTTCACGTTATAATAACTACCAATTAGTGCTATCAAAAAGACCTCTGCAAATATTTTTACAAAAAGCGCTAAATAATTTATCGGATACTAAAACAGTGATTAAATTTGTACTGTTGTCGAAATCCCAAAACATTAAGAATTAAGACAACAAACCTTCAAATTATAGCATCAACGCAAAGGTTTAGTGTTGTTTTTTAGGGGGTGGTAAAAAATATCACGCCACATTTAATGAAGGAGGATAGGGAATGTTCTGAAAAACAGTTCATTGATGAGCAACAACAGTTCATTGATGAGCAAAAACGGTTCATTGATGAGCAAAAACGTTTCATTTATGAGCAACAACGTTTCATTTATGAGCAACAACGGTTCGTTTATGAGCAACAACGTTTCGTTTATGAGCAACAACGGTTCGTTTATGAGCAACAACGGTTCATTTATGAGCAAAAACGGTTCATTGATGAGCAAAAACGTTTCATTTATGAGCAAAAACGTTTCATTTATGGGCAACAATGTTTCGTT
>CALCIK010000087.1 GCA_937907475.1 uncultured Bacteroidota bacterium
GCAGTTGTAACCATGAAACAGCATATCTTGATTTAACAACCAAAAGGGAATAAATACTGCTAAGTATGACCAATTGTCCGAAATACTGTATTATTGCGTAACTGTAAGCATTCATTGCTATTCCTTTCAATTGTATCTTGTAATTTGTCGCTTTCTACAAAAAGAATTTTGACTTCCCTTTTAACTGAGTAAAACAAATATACTTAAATTATGCAGCTACAAATTAAAAACTTGTCGAAAACTTATCCTAATGGCACAAGAGCATTATCGGATGTAAATCTGCTTATTCCAACAGGCTTATTTGGTCTGTTAGGCCCAAATGGAGCCGGAAAATCAACGCTCATGCGAACGATTGCCACTTTGCAAACTGCTGATGAAGGGAGTATTGAATTGCAAACCGATGGGGAAGAAGGCACGATTGATGTGTTACGCCAAAAAGATGCTATGAGGCGTTGTTTGGGGTATTTACCACAGGAATTTGGTGTTTATCCAAACATTAGTGCCGAATCTTTGCTCGATCATTTGGCAGTTTTGAAAGGGCTAACCAACAAACAGCAAAGACAAGAAATCGTACAAAACCTGTTACATCAAACCAATTTATACGATATACGCAAAAGGGCAGTCGCAGGATATTCGGGTGGAATGCGTCAACGATTTGGCATTGCCCAAGCTTTGCTCGGAAACCCCAAAGTTATCATCGTTGATGAACCAACAGCGGGACTCGACCCTGCAGAGCGGAATCGTTTTCTAAATTTATTGAGCGAGATTAGTGAAAATGTCATCATTATCTTTTCAACCCATATTGTCGAAGATGTTAAAGAGTTGTGCAGCAATATGGCCATCATTAACCAAGGCGAAGTGGTGATGCAAGGTAAACCCTCCGATGCTGTTGCTGAGTTAAAGGGTAAAGTATGGCAAAAGATAATTCCCAAAATTGAATTACCTACTTATTCAAGCCGCTACCGCCTCATTTCGCATAAATTCAATGCAGGTAATATCGAAATTCACATTTTATCAGACCGTGAACCTGAAACCGATACCTTTACTCCTGCGATAGTGCAGTTGGAAGATGTGTATTTTAGTAAAGTACAGGTCAATGAGTAGGTAAGCGTTTTTCACCTTAAAAGCGTGGGCTTTTTGCTATTTTAATGCCTGTGTTATTTCATTAATCAATTCATCCGCACGATTATGTTTTGGGAAATATTGAAGTTTGAACTTTTGTATCGGATTAAACGCCCCGCTACTTATGCCTATTTTGCCATTATGTTATTGTTGTGTTTTCTATTTGTCTCAACAGATGCCATCACCATAGGGGGAGGCGTAGGTATGATTGCCAAGAACGCTCCATTTGTGGTTTACCGCACGGTGTTGGTGATGAATATCTTTGCTGCTTTAATTTGTTCGGCGATGATGGGGGTGCCTATCTTTAGAGATTTCGATCATCAAATTCACGAAATTTATTACAGTACGCCGGTTTCAAAGGCGGCATATTGGTTTGGTAAATTTGTGGGTTCTTATCTCGTAACGGTATTTGTTCTATCAGGAATGTTGATTGGTATTTTTTTGGGCACAATCATGCCTTGGGTGGAGGCAGATAAAATCGCTCCTTTCAATGTGTTGGTGTATTGGCAGCCATTCACCCAGATTATACTCCCTAACGTTTTGATTATGGGGAGCATCTTTTTTGCTTCGGGAGCATTGAGCAGAAGCATGTTGGTTATCTACATCCAAGGAATCGCTTTCTTGGTTTTATACCTCGTCAGCAATTCGATGATATCGGATATCGAAAATTCTTTTGCGGCTGCCCTTACAGACCCCATCGGTATAAATGCGTTCAGCTATGTAACCCGGTATTGGACTCCTATTGAGAAGAACTCTGTTTTTATTTCTTGGTCATCGGTCATTGGGCTTAACCGATTGGTTTGGTTGGGTTTATCAGCAGTTATTTTTGCCTTAGCCTATCGCCGCTTTACCTTTTCCGCTACTGCACCTTCTTTCTTCAATCGCGGTAAAAGAACAGCCGTTCTTGAAAGTTCGCCTAAGTCTGACATTGAAGTTCTTGGTAAGAAATTGGATTTGTTTAACGTTATGCCTGCTTTTGGGTTTCACACTCAATTCATTCAATGGTGGGCGGTAACGCGGTTTGAGTTCATGGCAATCATTAAGTCCATCCCGTTTTTATCCATCGTATTCCTTGGTATCTTCAATTTGGTGAACAATCTCATCTATGCAAACAAACTTTACGGGTTGCAAACTTATCCCGTAAGCAGTACGATGGCTGACATGGCATCTGATTCGTTTAGTTTGTTTATCATCATTATCGTGGTTTTTTATACCGGTGAATTAGTTTGGCGAGAGCGTACCAACCGCATCAGCCAAATTGCGGATGCTATGCCCATCCAACAAAATACGCTTTTGGCGGGTAAGTTTACCGCTATGGTTTTGATGCTGATTGTTTTGCAATTTTCAGTCATGCTGACAGGAATGGCAATGCAAGCCATCAAAGGCTACTATAACTTTCAACCTGATATTTACCTTAAAACTCTTTTCGTGCGCGACCTTTGGTCGTATATCGTTTGGGTCTGTGTTGCCTTTTTGGTTCATACTTTGGCCAACAATAAATTTATGGGGCATGGCATCGTCATCCTTTTCGCAGTCCTTAACACGATTGTCTTTGCGGTGATGGGATGGCGGCATAACTTATATATTATTGGAGGAAGTCCATCTGTTACCCTCTCCGATATGAATGGATTTGGTCACTTTTGGAAACCTACGCTTTGGTTTGCAGCCTATTGGCTCATTTTTGGAGGAATTTTATTGAGTTTGGCAGCCAAGTGGTGGGTAAGGAGTACTGAATTTAATTTTAAGGCAAGGGTCAAATCTGTTCGCAATGAAAAAAATCCTACTCGACTTGCTGTTACCTTGACTTTGTTGGGGTTGTTTATTCTTTGTGGTGGGTTTATTTTTTACAACACTAATGTCCTGAATGAGTATCAAAGTAAAAAAGATAGAGAGAAGCAACAAATTGCCTACGAAAATCAATATAAACGCTTCGAAAACACACCGCAACCTCGCATTCAATCCGTAAAAACAGATGTCGCTATCTTTCCGGACGAGCGAAGGGTAACAATCAACGGTGTTTACCAACTTAAGAATATTGCCGACCAACCTGTTGACACGGTTATTTATATTCTTTCTAACATTTCGCATTTTAAAAACCTTTCTATCACCATTTCAAATGCCGAATGGAAGCCACTTATTGAAGATAAGAAGATGGGCTTTTACCTGTATGCTCTGCAAAAACCTTTGCAAAAAGGGGATAGTTTGACCATGAACTTTAGTTATGAAGTGGTGAACGATGGGTTTGAAAACGATGGAGGCACGACAGATGTGGTTTACAATGGAACGTTTTTTAACAGTTTGTATATGCCGATGATAGGCTATCAGCCCGATTATGAAATGAGTAATCCCGATGACAGGCGTAAATATAAACTTCCACTGAGACCTCGAATGTATGCTATGGCAGATACTTTGCGCTATCAAAACCAAAACTACATTTCGGCAGCAGCAGATTGGGTGAATTACGAAACCACAGTCAGTACTTCCATTGACCAAATCGCTATTGCACCGGGTTATTTGCAAAAAGAATGGACTGAAAACAACCGCCGTTACTTCCATTATTTGATGGATAGCAAAATCCTCAACTTCTATTCTTATTTATCAGCCAAATACGAGGTTAAGAAGGATAAGTGGAACGATGTGAATATCGAGATTTACTACCACAAATCACATGCGTACAATATAGACAAAATGATAGAAGCCATTAAACATACCTTAGCGTATTGCACTCAAGCATTTGGACCCTATCAGCACAAACAAGTACGAATTTTGGAGTTTCCACGCTATGCAGATTTTGCACAATCATTCCCCAATACAATTCCCTATTCTGAAGGCATTGGGTTTATACTTGATATTGACCCCGACAACAGTATAGACATGACATATTACGTTACCGCTCACGAAGTAGCTCATCAGTGGTGGGCGCATCAGGTAATTGGGTCTGCCGTGCAAGGGGCAACCGTGATGAGCGAATCGCTTTCACAATATACTGCTTTGATGGTGATGCGACAAAAGTATGGGCAAGAACTCATGCGCAAGTTTCTAAAGTACGAACTCGACCGTTATTTAAGGGGACGAGGGGGCGAATTGGAAAAAGAACAGACTTTATTGCTCAACGAAAACCAACAGTACATTCATTACCAAAAAGGTTCGCTTTCTATGTATGCTTTGCAAGATTACCTAGGCGAAGAGCAAACCAATAAAGGGATAAAAAGCTACTTAGACCGGTACAAGTTTGTGGGGCCGCCGTATTCCAATTCTTACAACTTTTACAATGCCATTCTTGAACAAACTCCCGACAGCTTGCGGACGAATGTGGATGACTTGTTTACGCGTATCACACTGATGGATAATCAATGCAAGACAGCTACTTACCAAAAATTAGAGGATGGTCAATTCCGCATCAGCTTATCGCTCAAAACGAGTAAACTTTATGCCGACAGTCTTGGAAATGAACTGCCCGCTACTGCCCTTGACGAATGGATAGATATTGGTGCTGTCAATGATAAAGAGGAAGTCGTCTTTTCAGAACGCTATCACGTCACACAACACGAATGGGAAGCTACCTTTACCGTGCCCACCCTTCCCGATAAAGTGGGCATTGACCCGTTTCACAAACTCGTTGACAGAAATGTTGATGACAACCTCATTACCCCTTTGGAAAAGTAGAAAAACATGAACGAAAAATTGGAAAATAAGGCACATAGCACTTTTAAGTATCAGGATTTTATCGGAGAGTTTGTTTATGGGGGCATTGATGGTTCGGTTACTACTTTTGCGGTGGTGGCGGGGTCTGTTGGGGCTAATTTGGATGTTTCGGTGATTATTATTTTGGGATTTGCCAATTTGATTGCAGATGGTTTTTCGATGTCAGTCGGCAGTTTTTTATCCAAGAAATCCGAATCGGATAACTATGAAAAGCACCGGAGAATTGAGGAAATGGAGATTGAGGAAATGCCCGAAACGGAGCGCGAGGAAGTACGAGAAATATACCGCAACAAAGGATTTGAGGGTAAGCTGTTGGAGGATATTGTCGCGGTGATTACCTCCGACAAACAGCGGTGGGTAGATACGATGATGAAAGACGAACTGGAGATGGTCAAAGACGCAAAATCTCCTTTGCAAATGGCGGCGGTTACTTTCGTTTCCTTTGTCTTGGTTGGGCTAATTCCTTTATTTTCATACATTTTTAAAGGATGGCTTGGTTTGGATAACCAACAGTTGTTCTTAATATCTTGTGTACTCACCACTTTAGCCTTTGCCATTATTGGCTACTTAAAAACGTATGTTACCCAAACAAGTGCTTGGAAAGGGATCATTGAAACAGTATTTTTGGGGGGGTCTGCGGCTACTTTGGCTTATTTTGTGGGCAATTGGTTAGAAAAGATTTTCTAATTCAAAGGGTTAGTCCTTTCTTTTGGTTCTCCGATAAATTTTGAGAATAGGGCAAATAGACATCGGATGTTTTTAAAACATCCGATGTCTTGTCTTTCCACGAATAATGCTTTATGCCCGGAAGGTCTCCTTTTATCGAACATGCAATAGAAAAGTTTGCTCACTCTAATTTCAACTTGGTTTTGTAGAGTTTACTCAACCCGTTCTCGCCTTCTATAAGATACTGTTGGAATGCTGCTATATTTTTGAACTTCTTTGGTTGGATACTGTTTCGCCTGCTTGTGAAATACAGGGTCTGAGTAGCTTCGTCATAAAACGGGCAGTATTCCATGTATTTGGTATTGATTGGACTACCCAAATTGGTTGCCGGTTGCCATTTACCGTCCTTGCCCTTTCTGGAAATATATAAATCACCGCTGCCCAAACCGTCCTTTGATTGGTACTTGGTGAAAAGTAGGACGTTTTCTTGCTTTGTAACGAAGGCGTTGAACTCGTAACCGCTGCTGTTGATGTTTTCATCCAACATTGTGGGCACAGAATATTTTTTACCATCCCATTGACTGTAATAAATATCATCCTTTCCGAGGCCATTGGGCGATTCCATAGTGAAGTAAAGGTTATTGTTGGCGGAAAGGGTTGGGTAAAACTCGTTCAACGCTGTGTTCACAGGCTTCCCTAAGTTGATTGGCTTAGACCATGCTGCTTTTTCGTTACTTCTTTCTACATACCATATATCGAAATCTTTGTTTTGTTTGGTCGTATCGCTTAACGGTCTGTCGGACACAAAGAAAAGCTTTTGTTCGTTATCGGTCAGAAAGGGTTCCATGTACAGAAATTCATCGCAAAAAGGCAAAAGCATGGGTTTTGACCATTTACTCCCCTTTTTTTTAAGATAGGCTATTTGAGAAATATCCTGATTGGGGCTTTGAATGGTAAAATAGGCTTCGGTGCCATTTTGGGAAATGGTCATGTCGCGGACGTTGAGGAATTGGTTCAGAATTTTATCAAAAGGCAATACTTCTGCTACCTCTTGTGCCAATAGAAGGTTTGTTATCAACATCAAATAGATGGCTAACCTATACTTTTTCATGGGTTATTTTGCCTTTAGCGTTTGGGTTAAATATGTTTGGTTATGCCGTATTAGTAACGGATATTGTTGATGCCAATGACCCGAAGGTTGGGATGTAACAGTTGGAAGTCGGTGTTGTTTACCCGTGTGTCCTTGTTTATATCGGTTTCAATGTATTCGCCGATGCTGGGGTTGTCGGAAAAATAGAGGTTGTAATCGGCATAGTTAATGATGCCGTTATGGTCTAAATCTCCTCCATAAAGCACAAACAACCCGTTGGGCAATTGCTTTTGTTGGTTGTTGCCGAGTGCTTGGCTGGCAGCGAGGGTAAAATCGTACCAATCTATATTGGGAACTGACAAGGGAGTCGAGGTGAAGACAGCTATATGGGAACGGGGGCGGACGGCGAAGAAATAAGAGGCGTTTTCTTGAAGTTCGGAAAAGCGCACCCCTTCGCTGATGCCGTCAAAATCGTATATCCTGCCGTTTGTTCGTAGAAAAGCCGCTTTACGGGCTATGGGGGTAACGAGGTTGGCGGGGTCGAATGCTTCTACCAACACCCAATCGGTGGTTTGATAGGGGACTTGACCGGCGTTAAAAACCGATTCGGTGCCATCGTAGTTCCAAGGCTCTCGAAAGAAAGGTTGGACATTAGGAAGCAGAAAACCTTGTTTTAACACATTGGTCATTTTATCTTCGGAGGCATCGTAACAGCCCTCCAACAACACTCTTAGTTTGACCACAATGTCGGGAATTGGCGGTGGGGGTGGGGGAGGAGGTGTGATTTTTTCATAGACATTGATGGTGTAATCTTCAAACTCACCATACGTATAGGAAAGGCACGAAAAAGGCAAGGTAGGCAACCCGGCATTTACCCTTTTCATGGCAATTCTCATTCGGGTGCTGCCTAAAGGGGTATTGGAGGTAATGGATAGGCTTCCCGATGCAGGGGTGGTGAATGATGAACCGGAATCATAGACCGATTCACCGGCATCTTCAAAGTCAAAATCTTGATTCCAATCTATCCAAATCTTCCAATATTGGGTGTTGGTTTGAGTGCCGAAACCGGGGGTGAGCAGGAAATTGAAGGTACTATCTTGATAGACCTCAATGACTTGGGCGGTGAAATTTCCGTAGCCGTTATTGTTCCCCGAATTGTTATTGATATTCGCTATCTGCACGGTTTGTATCCATTCGTTTGTCGTGTTTTGTCCGGCAACTTGGCAATATCCGGTGCATCCGGCTATGGTAAAATAGAGCGAGTTTGACCATGCGGAAGTGGTGCCGCCGGTGCAAAGGGTTCTGATTTGGAACTGATATTGGGTGCAGGACGCAGCTCCGGTCAAGTCGGCATCGAGGTCATAGATGGTTGCCGTTATCCAATTGGCGGCACCGACTATTCTAAGTCTTACTTCGTAGGCAGTGGCAAAAGGGGCGGCATTCCACACAATTTTTGCACTTGAGGTGGTGATATTGACCGCTTGAATGCCGGTGGGCGGGTCGCAACTGCTGCTGCAAGGGGTGGTAAAGTTTTGGATGGCAGTATAGGCACTGACCGATGTGGCACTGCAAGCCGCCTGTACCTGCCATTCGTAGGGCAAACACGAGGTGAGGCCGGTTAGGGTATAGTTGGTGGCGGTGGTAGTCGCAAATTGCCAATTTGGGCTGCTGGTATAACGGTATTGTATGTTGTAGCCTTGCGCCCCGCTCACCGCAGTCCAGTTTAACGTGGCTTGGGTTTGGGTAACGCCCGATGTAAAGACGCTGCCCGGCAGGTTGCAAACCGTTGTGCAACCGGAGGTGGTAAAGGTTGTCGAGTTGCTGTAATTGCTGCTGATGTTGTTGGTACAGGTTGTTTGTACCTGAAATTCGTAACTCGTGCAGGTGGTCAAGCCCGTGAGGGTATAGGTATTGGTGCTAAGGGTGAGGTTTTGCCAAATCGCACTTCCGGTTTCGCGCCATCGCAGGTTGTAATTACTCGCCCCGCTGACGGTATCCCAAATCAAGGTGGCTTGGTTATTGGTCAAACCCGTTGTGCCGATGCCATTTGGAATGTCGCAGGTGGGTTGGGGGGTGCTTGTCGTAATATTTACCCCATAATCTTCTACTTCCCCATAAGCAAAATTGCCGCAAGCTCCGGGTATGGATGTGTCCGAACTTGCGACCCATTTCATCACAACGCGCATAGTCGTTGGCCCTGTGAGGGCAGTAGGAGGTATAGTTATACTGGCATTGACCGCATTGGCCGTTGCAGTGGTTGAGCTATAAACCCGTTCCGATGGGTCGTCAAACTGCCCGTTGTGGTTAAAGTCTATCCAAATTCGCCAATATTCGGTATAAGTTGTGCCCGAAAAGCCCGGCGTTAGGGTAATATTATAGGTATTACCTTGGATAACCGCCGTGCTGATACACCGGAAATCGCCATAGCCTGCGTTTGCCCCACTGCTATTATTAATGGTGTTAAGCGATACTTGGGCTATCCATTCATAACTGGAATTGTTTCCTTTGGCGGCACAATAGTTGAGCAAACCGGCGGGGGGCGTGGTAAAGGTGCGGACGACAGAGAAGTTGGATTGCTCGCCGCTGCAATTGGATTGCACCTGATATTCGTATTGGGAACATGGACTGAGTGCGGTCAGCGCGAGGGTTATCGAGGCGTAATTATTCACCAATGTCCAATTTGCTGTGCCCACTATGCGATACCTTATATTATAGTTCACGCTATTGGGCATGGCGTTCCAGCTTACTGTGGCGGTTGTCGAGGTAATGTTGCTTGCCGTCAAACCACTCGGAATCAGACAACCGGTCGGACTGACGCACTGCAAGGAATTGAACGCATTGATGCGCCCGGCACCAAGTAACCCGATGTAGCTGGGGTTTTGCGTATTGATATTGTCTGCACCCGCATAGAGGCAACTTTCGACATCCGAAGGCGTTAAACTTGGGTTGTAGGAAAGCATTAAACCAACTAAACTTGCTACATTGGGACACGCCATGGAAGTGCCGCTGTAATATTCATAACTGCTGTTGCTGCCGGCTACGGTGCTGCGGATGGAGCTGCCCGGGGCGGTAATATCTATCCAAGACCCATAGTTGGAAAAACTCGATTTTGCATCGCTTTGAGCACTGGAGGCAACGCTGATAACGTTGTTATAGCCGGCAGGATAGAATATGTCGCTGCTGTTGTCGTTTCCGGCTGCCGCTATCACCACAATTCCTCGATTATTTCGAGCTTCGTTTATTAGGTTTTGATAAGTTTGCGAAGCGCCACTGCCCCCCCATGAACAGCTAATCACATCCGGGTAATTGTTCATGGCATAAGAAAACGCCGACCAAATTCCGGTCAACGAAGCATCGCTGTCGCGTGCGCCTTTGCAAGCCATCACCTTGACATTATGCGAAATTGCACCCCCACCTTTGGCGTTGTTCGTTACAGCACCAACTATTCCCGAACAATGAGTGCCATGCGAAAAATAGTTATTGGTCGCATCTGACGGCGGATTGGGGTTGTTGTCATTGTTGGCAGCATCCCACCCGTTTACATCGTCAACATAACCATTGCCATCATCGTCAATGCCATTGCCCGCAATTTCATCCGTGTTTATCCACATATTGGCAGCCAAGTCTTCATGTGTCAATTTCATGGCATCATCCACCACTGCGACCACCACATTGGCAGAGCCTGTGGACAAATCCCATGCTTCGTAAGACTGCACTTTGGTGATATACCATTGAGTGGCGTTGGTAATGTATGGGTCATTCGGAATCAATCCCGTTCGCTCTAAAGGCACTTTTTCGGCATATTCCAACCACACAAAACCGTTCATTTCGCGCAAAAGAGCATCAACAGCATCGGTTTCGGCAAAATCTATTTGATAGGTTTGGTCAAACACAGAGGTTTTGAGTTTGACAAAAGGGCGGGTTATTCTTTGAATTTTGTATTGAGAAATCAACCGCGAAAGCAGAGGATATTGCTCGATGCTCGTAACGCCTGCTTCAAAATCGGGCAGTTGGAGCGTTGATTTTCCGGATATTTTGAAATACATTTTACCATCCCAATAATCGCGGTGAACGGTTTGTGCCATCAAAGGGGTTTCGTGAAGGGCGATTGAAAAAAACATCATCGAAACAATGGAAAGCCAACATGTACAAAGATGATTCATGATTGTTATTATTGATTTGAGTATGTAGTGTTTGAGGGCATAAATATAAATAAATACTCGGTTTCGTCCAAGTATTCTAATATCTTGACCAATTACAGGGGTAATTTTGACCAAAAAATGACAAGTAATTTGGTAGTGGCGAAAAGAAGGAAATAACTTATCGAAGCTATCTTCTATACCGATTCCTCCACTATTAAATTGCCATAATATTTGCCGAATAGCATTACTCGCTGTAACAGTTTGAGCTAAATGAGTGTTTTTGAACCTAAACTATTTTGCCGCGAGGCAACACTGAAATGTGTGTTTGACTTCCTTTTACCAACTATCAAAAAGTCTTATCCAATAAGGCTTAGAGAAGACACTGAAGGCCAAAATCCTAATTGATACGTAGCCCATTTCTACTTAAATCCGGGCAAGAATAAAAAAAAAAGGTGTAAAAAATAATCGTTTTTTCAGGCCAAACAATCGATTTTCTTGTGAAAAAAATGGATTATCTTGGGAAAAAAATCCTTTTTCCTGAGCAGAAAAAGGATTTTGTTGAGTAAACAATCGATTTTCTTGTCAAAACAATCCATTTTCTTGGTAAAATAATCGATTGTTTTGGTAAAATAATCGTTTTTCTTGAGCAAACAATTGATTTTCTTGCTAAAACAATCCATTTTCTTGGGATAATAATCGATTGTTTTGGTAAAATAATCGTTTTTTCGGAGCAGAAAAACGATTATTTTTTGCGTTCATTCCCCAAACAGCAACTTTTTTTGCTTTATGATCATGGTTGTAACTTGAATGATAAATGATGTGGACAGTAAGGAAGGTTACAACTATTTACTAATTTCACTCAACTCACGAATAATAATTCATCAAAGTAGGGTCTTCTTCATAAGCAGCATTAATATGGCATAAATGGTCGAGCATTTCGGCAAACAAGTCGAAGAGCAAATGCAGGTGTTCTATATTTTTCATCACCCCCACAATTTTAAATTCTACTTCATCAACATTTTTAGGAAACGATCCGAAGTGATCGGAAGTGGCACGTTGTACAGTAATTTTGATTTGAGGTTGTTGTTTCATCAAGTACCTGATGCGCTCGTTTGAAAAGAACTTCCATAGTTTGTAATGATCGTTGCCTTTAATAATAAAATCGTAATCAAAGCTCTCATCCGTCCCAATTTCAACATCTTCCATTCCAAAGAACTTACCTATTTCGCTAAAAAAGGTTCGCCGATAAATGGTAAACCTAAATCCATCTTTGTTAATGTAGGGTGCACGTATTCGAGTGTATGTAACGGAGGATTTACCCGTTGAAACGATATAAGTGTCCAATATAATCGTCCACTCTTTATGTTTCACCACCACTGCATCTTGCTTAAACCAACCGCCTTCGACAAACTCACCATCAATTTTTTCGCTAAGTTGCTTCCAAATTTCGCGTTTACTTGGGCCAAAAAGTTTTCTCAATAAACTCATCTTCTATGCTTTTAATGTTGATAAAATAGAGGGACTTCAATTAGTTTTTGATAAGAAAAGCCAAAAGTAAACGATTATTCGGGTCTGCAAAAGCATAATTCACAAATTAGTATCTATATTTGGCGCAAAAAAGAATTTGATATGGAAATACGACAAAACTTGCGCTATACGGAAGACCACGAATGGATACGTCAAGACGAAAACGGAGTATTTATAGGTATAACCGACTTTGCACAAGGTGAACTTGGCGACATCGTTTATATAGATATTGATACAGTTGGTCAACACTTGGAACAGGGTGCGTCTTTTGGATCGGTAGAAGCGGTCAAAACGGTATCTGAATTGTTTATGCCCGTTAGTGGTACTATTTTGGCCGTCAACCAAGCCTTGGATACACAACCGGAATTGGTCAATGCCGAACCCTACGATTTGGGCTGGATGGTGCAAATTCAACCCGACAATACTGATGACATCAACAGTTTACTTTCGGCCGATGAATATGCGAAAGTGATTGGTTAAGAACAGATGAATTTATAGCAGAACAGATACTAAACAATAAAAGAGTGATTGCTAAAGTTTTAGCTGTACTATGGGCAGTAATTATCTTCATTTTATCGGTCATGAGGACTCCTAAACTAACAGGAGTTCAAATACCGTATCTTGATAAGATTGCCCATATTGTGATGTATGCCATTTTTGCTTTTTTGTTGCTGCTTGCATTCCATCATTTAATACAAACCAATAAAAAAGTTATTCTGTTGATTGTTTCCGTATCTTTAGGCTACGGCATCTTGATGGAATTTGCACAAAAAAAAATATTTTTATCCCGAAGTTTTGAAATAAGTGATATTGTTGCTAATCTTACGGGAATTTTAATAGCTGTTGTGATTTACAAATTAAACTACCTAGCTAAAACTACAAAAACATAGCGTATGAGTCCTTATTGGTTTATTTTTATCCTTTTCGGAATTCCTGCTTTGTCATGGCTGGCATTCACATTGTTTTTTAATAAAAAAAACACAGATGATGTTATCAAAGCCAATGAAGCAAACAAAGATAAAGTCTTCATGACCAAATATCCCGATGTTGATGTATTCGGCTTTAGCAATACTTATACATTGATAGGGCTGCTTGTTTCAATGAGTTTTACTTTATTTGCATTTACTTGGTATGATAGCGGTGAAAAAAATATTAAAAACTTAGGAGACGTGGTGGTTATGGACGAAATCGAACAACTTCCTCCACAAACGACTCAAGCACCACCACCGCCACCACCACCGCCACCACCACCGCAAATTGAAATTGTTTCCGATGAAGAAATAGTTGAAGACGAACCTCCCATCTTCCAAAAAGAGGTGGAGGAAGAAACCGTTGTTGAAAAAGCAGAAGTAGTGGTTGAAGAAATAAAAGCTCCCGAAATAAAAGCTCCACCACCACCTAAAGAACCGGAAGAACCCGAAATCTTTACCATCGTAGAAGAAATGCCCGAATTTCCCGGAGGGCAAGCCGCGCTCTTTAAATTCTTGGCCGAAAAAACCAAGTATCCCGCTATGGCACGTGAAAACGGTATAGAAGGTACGGTTTATGTCGGATTTGTTGTGCTCGAAGACGGTTCAATCAGCAATGTCCAAGTAAAACGGGGATTACCCGGCGGCGGTGCAGGATGCGACGAAGAAGCCATCAGAGTGGTGCAAACCATGCCAAAATGGAAACCCGGCAAGCAACGAGGTAAATCAGTTAAAGTTGCTTATACTTTACCCTTTAAGTTCAAATTGGAGTGATATTGGTTATCAACCAAACACAATTTATTATTGTTAATGAAAAGGCTGTACCAAACCGTACAGCCTTTTTCTATGTTGCCTATATCAAAACAAGTTTAGAAAACGTTTATCAGTTTCATTTGCACAAATTAACCTAACAATATGTTTCGAGTACTTTATATTTTCTTAGCGATATTGCTGTATGTTAACTTGCAGGCACAAGACTTGCAACAAGACCTCCGTTTGGCACAACAATACACGCGTCAAGGTGAATACGAAAAAGCTGCCTCTATTTATGAAAGGTTATACGACCAAAATCCTAAGAGCAGCATGTACTACCGGCAATACTACAATTCGTTGTTGGCTATTAAAGACTTTGTCCGTGCAGAGGAATTGGTTAAAAAACAACTCAAACAAGATAAAGCCGACCCTTCACTCTATGTTGACTTAGGTTTATTGCTGAAAAACCAAAATAAAATAGAGGAAGGAGAAGGAGAATTTGATAAAGCACTCAAAATGGCAAAAGACAACCAAATTAATGGTCTTGCCTCAACATTCATTACTTCGGGTGAATATAACTATGCTATTAAAACTTACCTCAAAGCACGTGAATTGACCAAAGATGACAAACTGTATGCAAAAGAAATCGCTCAACAGTACATGCAAGTGGGTGATTCCAAAAATGCCATCAGTTCTTATTTAGATTATGCCTCCATTCAGCCCGAGCATATACAAATCATTTACAACGAACTCATCAGGTTTACCACCAAAGAAGACGATATTGAAGAACTCCAACGACAACTATATGGTCGCATTCAATCCAATAACGAACAAATTGTTTACACCGAAATATTGATTTGGGCTTTTTACCAACAAAAAGATTTTGAACAAGCCTTTATACAAGTTAAAGCATTAGATAAACGCCTCAACGAAGATGGTAAACGAGTGCTTGAGTTAGCCCGAAAAGCAAGAACAGAAAAGCAATACGAAACCGCAATCGGTGCGTATGAATATATTATTGCCAAGGGTGAAACAAACCCGCTTTACTTGCGAACTCGAGAAGAATTACTGAGTTGCCGTAACGAGAAAATTGTAAATGCCGATTACACAACGGAGGATTTAAGAGGTTTGGAAACGGACTACTTGGAATTTTTAAGGTTGTTTGGTAAAAACGCTAATACCATTTCCGCTATTCGCGATTTGGGTGCGCTGTATGCCTATTATTTGAACGAACCCAATAATGCCATAACGCTATTAGAAGAGGCTCTAAAGATGTCATCAGTCAGTTCCTATAACCGTGCACTCACCAAGCTGGACTTGGGCGATTATTACTTAATGATTGGTGAAATTTGGGATTCAACATTATTCTACTCACAGGTGGACAAAGATTTTAAAGACGATATCTTGGGTGAAGAAGCGCGATATAAAAACGCAAAACTATCCTATTTCAATGGAGATTTTGAATGGGCACAAGCACAATTGAACGTACTGAAAGCCTCTACATCGGAGTTAATTGCAAATGATGCGCTCAAATTATCCGTCTTCATTACCGACAACCTTGGAATGGATACCTCTGCTGTACCCATGCAAATGTACGCCCGTGCGGATTTGTTGATTTTGCAAAACAGATTCACCGATGCCATCAAAACCCTCGATTCTATCAACGTAATCTTTCCACAACATGCGCTAAACGATGATATTCTTTACACCCGTTCACAACTAGCCAAACAACAAAGGAAATATACTGAATCAGCACAGTATTTGGAAGGAATATTAGAAAGCTATGCCACAGATATTTTAGCCGATGATGCTCTTTTCGCCTTAGCAGAATTGAACGAACTTCAATTTGGCAAGAAAGACAAGGCAATGGAACATTACCAAAACCTGCTTATTAAATATCCGGGTAGCTTATATGTAGTGGAAGCTAGAAAACGGTACCGTAAATTGAGAGGGGATTTGGTAAATTAGCAGTCTTTCCGGTAATTGACTTCATACAACTTTCGATTTCCTGCTTATCTTTGCTAAAGCCTAAACAGATGACTATTCTTATCTGCTTTGCACTTTACATAAATAAGCCAATATGTATAAGTCTCTACTCCAATTCCTGCCCATAGCCATCTTTTTATTAGTGTTAAATACCGCTACCACCCAAGCGCAATACAATTTGCTCTTTAATAATGGGGAAACGGTCATAGATTGTGAGGGCAATGTCGTAGATGGCGGCATTAACGGTAATAACCCCGGTGATTATGGATTGGATGAGAATTTGACATTTACGGTTTGTATTCCGAATGCGGTACAGATTACCATCTTCATCAATTCTTTTAGTACCGAAGCAACACACGACTCCCTTACCATCTATGCCGGTAATGATTTAAGCGGCACCATGCTTCTTACCCTAAACGGCGATCAGTCTCCCACTTCTATCACCATCCCCGGTCAAGCAGCCGGTGGGATTACTTGTTTTACTTTTCATTTCTATTCCGATTTAGCCGTTACCCGCCCGGGTTTTGATATAAGTTGGGATGCCACATTAGAACAACCGCCGCCCATCCCCCCTTTTACCATAAACGATGTGCCGTGTTTAGAAGATTCGTTTATCATCACACTCCCCGCACCCATTCTTTGCAGCACCGTTACAGCAGGTAGTTTTACCATAAGCGGCACCAATGCCCCATCGGTAGCCAATGCCATACCACAAAATTGTGTGAACGGTCAAACCACTTCCATTCTCATTGAACTCAACACCCCCATCACATCAGGCGGATCTTACGGCTTATTTTTCAACTACTCCTATACCGATATATGTGATGACGTTTGGAACTTCAACGCGGTCGCAAATTTCACCGTTACAAACTGCCCGTTAGAAGTAACATTGCCTCCAAATTTCAACAATTGTGGCAGTTGTTCTTTTCTAAGTCCCATAGTAACCGGTGGGAGCGGTGTCTATAATTATACATGGTCGCCCGCTTTGTTAGAAGGGGTTAATGTGGCACAAGGTAATGCTTGCCCGGCCGCTTCAACAACCTACTCATTGACAGTAACCGATGGTTTAGGACAAAGTGTTACCGTTAGTACTTTTGTTACGGTTTGTCCTTTTACCGTTTTTCTTCCCAATGCCAACTTTTGCGAGGGAAACTGCCTTAATCTGAATGCCATAACAACAGGCGGATACCCGCCTTTTTCTTACCAATGGCAAACTACTAATCCCGCTGACGTTACCAATATATTCGACAATACCGCCACCAACTCAGTTTGTGCCGTATCCACTACCACGCTTAACGTAACTGTAACAGATGCTTCCGGCAACACAGCTTCCACCGCTGCAACACTAACTGTCTGTCCATTTACAGCTTCGGTCAGCACATCGGGTTTCTATTGCGGAAGCCCTTTACCCATTAGTGTCAACCCATCGGGCGGAAGTGGTCAATATAGTTATCTTTGGAATCCTACTCTTTTAGAAGGCAACAATGTTCAGTCAGGAACCGTGCAGGTTACCGGCCCAACGATGTACAATGTTACCGTTACGGATGTATTGACCGGTCAAACCATAATAATTGCCGATATTCTCATCACCCTTTGCCCATTAACTGCTGCAATTGATGGACCAACGCTTGTTTGTAACGAAACTGCCGATATTAGTGCAATTGTAACCGGGCCAAGTAATGATTACAGCTACCTATGGTCGCCACCATTGAACGAAGGAGCTAATGTTGCATCGGGTACTATTACCATTACCCAACCCACCAACTACCAACTCACCGTTACCGATAACTTTACTGGCAATCAGGCTTTTGCAACTTGGTTGGTAGATGTTTGTCCCTTGCAGGCTTTTGTGGCAGTAGCAGTCTATGCCTGCGACTCGTTGACAGATGTAAACTTTTGCATTCCGGTTACTGCCATACCACAAGGTGGAGATGGGAACTATACGATAGCATGGCAAGCTCCTTTTGACACCTTACAAGGTTTAGGCCCGCATTACATTTGTATCACCGATACCATCATGCCCATAAGTGCCATCATTACAGACGGAACCGGAGCAAGTATCACCGCCACAGGTTGGCTTCAAAACTGCCCATTTGTGGTCATGTTAGATACACCCAACAGCGTTTGTGAGGATACAGGATATTGTGCCGATATAGAAGCAACTGCTTATGGCGGCACATTTGATTACACTTACACTTGGTCGCCCCCTTATGATTACTTGATTGGCCCCGGCCCGCATACAGTTTGTTTTACTGCCAATACCCCTTCACCTGTTACCATCTCGCTACAAGTCCAAAGCGGTAATCAAATTTATTTGGTAGATAGAGATATAGCTATCTGCCCGTTTTATATTGATTTAAGCATTGACAGTTTGCTTTGCCCCGGTCAATCCGATACACTTAGGCTCGATATTGGTGGTGGAACATCTCCTTATACGCTCGATTGGTCGGTCAATGGAGGAGGTAATCCATTTGGAATTGATACTCAATTGCCTTATGACCCCTATATTGTTACGGCACCAATCACCGCTACACCCTATACGATTGAATATGTTGCTATTCTAACCGATGCCACAGGAGCTATTCGATATGATACTGCTGTAGTCGTTTTTAATCCTGTCCCCCTTCTTCCCGGCATCATTGTCGAAACCTGCCAAATCGTAGGGGCTACCTTTCCACTATCACCCGATATAGGATTATGGGAAGGGGATAATCTCAACGGAAACCTGTTTTCTTTATCCGATGAAGGAACGTTTGACCTCACTTATACGGAGGCCGAGTGTTCTGCTACGACTACAGCTATTGTCCACCCGACTCCAACTTTTACCGATGTTTATGCAACTTGTGAAGGGGGCACTCCCTTTTTAGTTAACCCGCTACCAATGTCCGGCACTTGGTCTGATGCCGGAGGCAATATCAATTCGGCAGGACTATTTACCCCGGGAATAGGCGGAGTATATCCCATCACCTTTACCACAGACGAGGGTTGTATTGGTCAAACAACGGTAAACGTACAAGGAATTACGGTAAATGCAAGTGCTACCGTAGTCTGTTCTACCGATGTCCAACTTTTTGCTTCACCTGCCGGTGGTTGGTGGACGGGCAGCTCTGCCATTTATACAGATGCCGGTAATACTTACTTCTCTCCAATAGATGCAGGTGTTGGAAATTATACGCTGCAATACAATTTACCCGGTAATTGTATTGACCAAATTACGCTTACAGTAGTAGATGTTGATGTGCAAAACTACTTGCAAATTTGTCCTTTTGCTTCACCACTCATTAGCTTGCCAAATGTGGGTTTACCCGCAGGCGGTGTTTGGTCTTCAAACAGTTTACCATCCGGCTTAACAAATCCCGTTACCGGCATATTTAACCCAACCATACAGGGAGGCAATGACTTTACCGAAATCCTTACCTATACCTACGACGGCTGCTCTGACGATCTTACTTTGGATGTCAATAACACTGTGCTCAGTAATAACACTTTCAGCATCTGCCACAATGCCGACTCTGTTGATATATCCGGTTTGGCTTCCCCAATGGGAGGGGTATGGTCAGGTAGTGGTATCAATGCTTCGGGTACTTCTTCCTATTTTAACCCCTCAACAGTCTTACCCGGCACTTACCAACTAACCTATTCTGTTAACGGCTGTAGCAGTGTATTGACCGCTACCGTTCATCCCATTGATGCTGGTGCAGACATCATCCGTTGCGCAACCGATGCCCCTTTTGTAATACCCAATTTTTCTCCACCTAATCCACCCGGGGGGATGTGGACAGGCAACGGCATTCTTCCCGGTGCTAATACAATAGGTATTTTTGATCCTTCAATCGCCAATGCGGTAAACGAAATTATATATCAATCACCACAAGGTTGCACCGATACGATTGTTGTTTTTGTAAACACCGTTGAGCCGGTCAATATCGAAACATTTGGAACTTATGTTTGCTACCACGATGCGGACTTACCTCTCATAGCCACCCCAACAGGCGGTACCTTTAGCGGCATAGGAATTAGTGGCGATCCGACAACAGGCTATACCTTTAATCCACTAACTGCCGGGCCCGGTCCTGTTTTACTAACCTATCAATTCAACAACGGTTGCAGCAACTTAGCCTTTTATGCTTTTAATGTAGGCGATTCCATCACCATTAGCACTCCTCCTGATACGTTAATTTGTAAAGGACAAAGCCTACCTGTTTTGGCTTTTGCATCAGGGGGTGCTAACCAAAGTTATACTTATACTTGGGACAACGAATTAGGCTTTGGTCAAATTCATGCGGTACAGCCCGATGTTAGTACTCAATACACCGTAACCGTATCCGATGGTTGTACTTTGCCCACGACTGCCACTGTTAGTGTATCGGTTGCCGATTCTATAAACTTTACATATACCACCAATCCACCCGTTTGTTATGGCGAACAGGGATTTATTGACCTGCAACTTCCCAACGATGGTAACTATACAGTGGAATGGCAACATACGCCACAAAACACCACCCAAATAACAGGCGTTGCCGCTACTTACTATGCCACGATTACCAATACGGATACCGGTTGTGAGACGGAAACTATGATAGACATGCCTTCTTACCCGCTGCTGTATGCCGGCTTTGAAACGAATGAAAACAGACCGGGTTGCATACAATCTTTGCAAATGTTTTTTACCGATTTTAGCTTAGGTGCTGATAACGGCTATTGGGATTTTGGAGATGGAACGACTGCTCCGTATATTCAAGGCGAACCGACACAACACTATTATAGTCTTCCCGGTGAATATACAGTAACTCTTTACCTTGAAAATGAAGGGAACTGCACTGCTGTTAAAAGCCAAAATATTTGTATCGAGTTGGGGAATGATTTTGTGATACCAAATGCCTTTTCACCCAATGCAGACGGGCGAAATGATGTTTTCAGACCGGTTTCGTTAAGCCTCGAAACCTTTGAAATGCAGATTTTTAACCGTTGGGGGCAACAGGTTTTCAGTACTAACAATCTTTTGGAAGGATGGAACGGAACACAGAACAATAAACCCTGCGAAATAGGGGTGTACGTTTGGCATTTGAACTATAAAATGCTGAACGAAACCAAAGAGCATTACTTAAAAGGGAATGTAACGCTTATTCGGTAAAGGGGGAAGATGCTAAAATGAAAAAAAACTAACCTTTTTGAACTCTGAAACCGGTTGCGTTGAGCCATTTGGTAATGAATGTTTCATTACCGGATAGCTTTCCTATAAAGTAGTTTTTGGAAGCAGAAAAAGCCGTAGAATATTGTGGATCTTCAGACACGACAGTTTGGCTACCAGCCCAATTAGAGTGTATAAAGTTGATTCCCCATTGATCGTATTTAACAAAGCCAACGTGGTTGTCCAATCCTAATACATACAATCCGTACCCCATTTTTTTGATGCCTTCAATAGCGGTACTTTTTGCTGCGTAATGATAATAATCATTGACACAAAGACTACGTACAATATCAATTGGCCATTGTTGAGCAAGCGAGTAGCGGTTGACGTTCACTCCTAAATGATTTAAGGTAGTTGAAACCAGATAACCACAGGCGATTTGCCCATGTCCGGGGCTTTCTGTATGACCATTAAAATCCCAAGGGGTGCCATACCAATGTGGCATGATATGATTTAGAAAAGCTTCTGAAAATAAATCGGAAGCATCTTTCAATATTGCACTCCTCTCTGATTCGGTTTTGCTGTTATTTAATTTATCCGACAAATATTGCCGGTGTTTTTTAATGTCTCCTATGACAGATTTATAACTACCGGATTTAATCATTGGATTATAGCCGGTATAAGCTTCATAAGTATCGGCAAGAGGCAGTGAATTGATAGCAAATCTAACGGCATCATCCACATTTGCCCCGGCAGCTTTTACCACTTTCCGGCTGGAGGTAGCCCTTAAACTCGGCTCTTCTTCCAATTGAATATTAGAAGTTTCAGAAGCCGCCCAAGCAACATTTTGCTCGGTGATAGCAGCAATTGCTCTTCGATGTTTTTTTGATTTTCTTTGGGGCGATGTCTGTTTGGCAACTAGCAAGTCAGGGGTAGCGATTAACTCCGTATTTGAATTGAATTCGCCCTCAACAATTACCCCTTCTTCAGGCATCGGAGCAGGGTCTGCTAAACAACCGCCATTATCTTTGGCATAACAAATTCGGTAACTCGAAATATCAACGTACTCGGTAAAACTGTTTAATCCTTTAAGTGGGATCATCATCAGTAATACGCCCAATAGCTTGGGGAATTTGGTCATAACCGGGGTTTTAGCCGCTTTAAATACTAATTTTAGTGGTGCTGCGGGTGCTAAATCTTATATGTTCGGGCAAAGTTAAGAAATAGATTCTCTAATTCGCACTAATTGTGTCAACAATTTCTCTAACTCACTTAATCGGAGCATGTTTGCTCCATCCGATTTTGCCTTTTCAGGATGTGGATGTGTTTCAATAAAAATGCCATTGACTCCCGCTGCAATCCCCGCACGGGCAATAGTAGCTATAAGTTCAGGCATTCCTCCCGTTACCCCACTCGATTGATTGGGTTGTTGCAACGAATGTGTGCAATCGAGAATAACAGGAACGTTAAACGATTGCATGATGGGAATACTTCGGAAATCAACCACCAAATCGGTATAACCGAAAGTCGTGCCGCGTTCCGTTACCATTACCCGATCATTACCCGATTGCTTTACCTTATCAATAGCAAATTGCATCGCTTGCGGAGAAAGGAATTGCCCTTTTTTGATATTGACAACCCTACCCGTCTTTGCCGCAGCGACCAACAAATCCGTCTGCCTGCAAAGGAATGCCGGAATTTGCAAAATGTCGGCGAATTGGGCTGCTTGTGCGGCTTCGTCAGGCAGATGTATATCAGTGGTTACCGGTAAATGATAAGTGGTGCGTAACTGATGCAATATCTCAAAAGCAGTATCATCGCCAATGCCTGTAAAGGAATCTAATCTTGAGCGATTGGCTTTGCGATAGGAAGCTTTAAATATAAAAGGTATGCCCATCCTATCAGTCATCTCGCTGACCTTATCGGCTATCTCAAAAACGATTTCTTTGCTTTCAACGGCACAAGGCCCTGCAATTAAAATGAAATTGCCTTTATCGAGATGTTTTAAACTGGAAATTTGATGCGGCATAGTTTTGTTTTTGGGTAACTATTTAGGTACATTGTTCTGTTGGCAGATATTGACATAAACTCATTCCTGTCAAACGATATTTGATTTCTTTCAAAAAAATTATCAGCGAATATCTGCGTAATCTGCGGGACAAACTACACAACTATTTAGATGAAGCTAAGGAGCTAAATAATTACGTTTTTGGTAAACAAACGGAGTTCTTACCCCCCTCCATGAAACCAATCGGACGATAACATTTGATTGATACCCAACACTTTATTGCCGATTTGTTTTAGAGAGGGGACGGGGGCGGGTCATTTTTATAGTTCAGAAAGTAACTGACCAGCCTTTTTAAAATGGGTGAAGTTTGGCAATTGGGCTAAATCGGAGAGTATGGCTTTAGCATCGTGGTTTTTACCATTTTGCAAATACGCCAATGCAATATACCATTGGATAAAAGGTGCGAAATCCTCATTTTGACATTGCGCTAACGCCACTTGTAGATGTTGTAAAGCATTACTCGGTTCATCCAATGCAATATTGCAGATGCCCATATAAAAATGATCTAAGTAAACATCAGGCAATTGATGTGCAAACATTTGGTCAAAGGCGGTAACCGTTGCGGAATAATTGCCTGAACGATATTTGAGCGCAATAACATTCCACTCATTTTCGATTTGAGGGTTATCAAAAATCCTTTGAGTTGATAAAATATCGTGAGGGCTAAAGTATTTAAAAATCAAGTTCTGCTTTTTGTCCAACGACATAAACAAATACATGAACGGCACAAGCAACAGTAAAGTGAAAATAGCAGCAATGAAGAGGGCAGACCTGCCATTGAGCATCAAAAATTTCCGGTAATTACCTTCATTTACCTCAAAACTGCGACCGGAAGCCGTATATAGCAATTGATTGGACATCTTTTCTGCATTCGTCAAAGGAAATCGGATATCATCAGGCAGTTCAATACCGGAAGAATCCTCTCGCTCTAAAGAATGTATATCGCCTTGTTGCAGTTTGGTATGTAATACACGAACCTCGTCAGTATTTAGCTTGCCTTCCAAATACTGATCCAATATTTTATCTATTTCCTCTTGAAATACGTGCGGCATATTGCAGGAGTATTATTTTGGGTTGTGACAGTTTAGAAAAGAACTATTTTAACGCTCCAAAGTTCAATCTTTTTCTTTAAAATTGCATGAAAGCGACTGAATAAATTTTTGCTTACAAGAATTATATTAGTTGTGTCCCTAAAACTTTAGAGTTTAGACTTTAGAAGTTAGACCTTAGACGTTTAGGGAGAATTATTCATTATTGCTTGCTTGAAGATTCCATTAGCTAAAGCTAGTGGCTATTGATATTCACACTTCTTCAGCAATGCCAATAGCATTTCAACAACCAAAGCATCAATAGCCCCCAGCTTTAGCTGGGGAAAATGAGGGAAAGGGGATAGATCTCATAACTCATTGTTTCGACAAGCTCAACAACCGCTTATAACCCATAATTCATAACCAAATATTGGCATTTCACTAAAGTGCAAATAAAATTCACTATCGTGCAAAAGCTTTTCACCATCGTTCAAAGGCTTTTCATCATCGTGCAACCTAATTTTGCTAAAGTGCAAAGCATATTTACTAAAGTGCAGAGCACATTCACTAAATCGCATAGTAAAAGTGGAGCCGTGCAAAGCTCAATTTAACCCGTGCAATAGCTTGTTGAAGTCGTGCAGAGTCCTTTCATTAATAAATGTGCTCTGCACTTTAGCAAATAGAGTTTGCACGGGAATAAATAGAGTTTGCACGGAAGCAAAGATGCTCTGCAATTTAGCAAAATGGAATAGCACTGGAACGAAGCGAGATTGCACGAAAATACAAAGCAGTTGCACTAGGATAAATTTTATTTGCACGAGATAAAATTTTGTCTGCACGAGCATGAATTAGCCCAAATTGACAATAATTTTAGGCTTTACGCGGTTTATTTGAGGGCGTTGACCCGTTTTTTTGGGTTTTTTTGAAGGATTTTTTAATAAAATCGCTATCTAATTGTACAAGAAATGATAGGATTTGTATTTTTGTATGGCAAATTGGAAACAAACCATATCTGAGGGTGAATGCCGAGGTGGTTTTGTTGCTAAAAACTGCCCAAAAAGCCCCAAAGAGTGATGATAAAAAATGATATTATTCCGTTACCAAGTAAAATGTAAAGCGTATGGAAACCGTTAAACGGAAATTTAACGTATCGTATGGCTACGCTTTGGAATATGCCAAAGACATGCAGCTTTTGTTTGTCCACGATTTGGCAGATTTCACGGCATTTGATGGTGATTTGGATGCAGATTTTGCCGATGATTGGCTGGCTGATATTACTGCTGCCGGAGCTATCGTATCGGACGAATCGGTTTTGAACGAACAGATCACATTTACGGCATCGGTTAATCGAGCCATGAAAAATTGCCGAAATTATTACCAAGAGGTCAAGTATTTTGCCCACAAAGCCTTTCCCGAACCGGAAGATGCAGCAAAATTGTACGAACTTGGATTTGAAAACTACGGCAAAGCCCGCGCCAGTCAGACCCTTATGCTCCAATTTATGAATGATATGTTCGTATCGGCCAATAAATATGCCGTTGAATTGGCGGCAGTAGGCTTTGATGCCGCAAAAATCGCCCAAATTGACACGCTCAAAACGGCTTTGGAAACTGCCAATAAAAATCAAAATAATTTTATTAACAATAGACCGGTGATGACCACCGGCCGCGTATCGGCATATAATAAAGTTTGGGATTCGGTAACCCTTGTCGCTCGTGCCGCAAAAATTGTTTGCCGCCTCAACCCCGAAAAATACAACCAATACCTGTTGCCCGGAAGCGACGAAGTGGACGAAGCATTGAGCCTAAAAGGAAAAGTTGCCGACACCGCCACGGGAAAACCCATTGCAAACGCTCAGGTTACGATTGTCGAGCTGGACATTACCACCGAAACCGACAACAACGGTAAATTTGCGATGGGTAATATTGAACCCGGAAACTATGTACTTACCTGCACCGCCACCGGCTACACAACGGTTACGATCACCGGCATCGCGATTATTGAAGATGTGGTTACCAAGCAAAGCTTCACGCTCGCGGCCGCTTCGCCCTAGGAAAGGCTGGTATTTTATCGGTTTTTGGGTGAAAAGAGGCATTTTTGCTCCCCTCGCTGAAACAAATAGGGCAACAACATTGCTGCCCAATCTTTACCATCACTCAGGATTAAAACTATAAACCAAGGTAGTGTCGTAGCTAAACAAATGCACTAAAATGGTTTCATAAGTATTGCCTTCCTTCATTGACGACAGGTCAAACATCAAAGTCGTATCTTCAATAGCATCGCAGGGGTCGTTAAAATCATCATGCCAAAGGGTTATAAATGCTTGTGGCGGAAAGCTTTCGGCAAGCGACCCGTTCCAACGTAGTTCAAATTCATCTATTTCGCACCCACCCCCATAACTTACTTCTACATACAAACAATTGGCAAACATTTGAACATCACCAAACCAATACAAATCACCAATATCATCAAAAGCATAATCCCCAACCGTGATTTCCGGGCAATCAACATTACCTTCTTCATCACAAGCAATGACACTAAACAAATGGCATAGCATAGAAAGGATTAAAGCGGTTTTTAGTAAGTAGTTCATGGGTTTTCAATTTGATGGATGAGTGCAAATTAATCGTAGAGGGGAAAGCAGAATGTAACTCAGTTCAAGCATATTGTTGTGGATGAATAGCAAAGCTAAAGATTTTTTTCTAACTTTGTACCCCGTACCATTACAATAGAAAAAGAACATGACAAAGCATATTTTTGTAACGGGCGGAGTAGTATCTTCACTTGGAAAAGGGATTATCGCTTCTTCTCTTGGAAAACTTTTACAAGCACGCGGATTACGTGTAACCATCCAAAAGTTTGACCCTTATTTAAACGTTGACCCGGGAACACTCAATCCTTACGAACACGGCGAGTGCTATGTTACCAATGATGGAGCAGAAACCGACCTCGATTTGGGTCATTATGAACGTTTTTTAAACATCCCCACCTCTCAAGCCAATAACGTTACGACCGGCAGAATTTACCTAACTGTCATAGAGAACGAACGCAGAGGCGATTATTTGGGTAAAACAGTTCAAGTCGTTCCGCACATCACAGACGAAATCAAACGCAGAGCACTCTTGCTTGGCAATACCGGCAACTACGATGTGGTCATTACCGAATTAGGCGGAACTGTTGGCGATATCGAGTCATTGCCCTATGTAGAAGCCGTTCGTCAACTGCGTTGGGAGTTGGGCAGTGTCAATTGTATTGTAATGCACCTCACCCTCCTACCTTATATATCCGTAGCAAAAGAACTTAAAACCAAACCCACACAACATTCGGTAAAAGAGTTATTGAGCTACGGCATTCAGCCGGACATCATCATCTGCCGCACCGAAAAAAACATTTCAAAAGAAGTCCGAAACAAAATTGCACAGTTCTGCAACGTGGAAAGTAATGCCGTAATCGAAGCCATTGATGCCGAAACGATTTATGACGTTCCTTTAAATTTGATGAAAGAAAACCTCGATGTCATCACATTGGACAAGTTGAGATTGTCATTGTACAGCAAGATAGATATGAGCCTATGGAAAGATTTTTTAGGTAAACTAAAAAACCCTACTTCCAATGTAACGATTGGGTTGATAGGTAAATATGTCGAACTCCAAGATGCCTACAAGTCCATCCAAGAATCATTTGTCCATGCCGGAGCTGCCAATGAATGTAAAGTTACAATAGAGAGTATTTCATCCGAAAACTTAAATGCCGAGAATGTTGCCGCCAAACTAAGTCATTTAGATGGCATTTTAGTCGCTCCGGGATTTGGTAAACGGGGGGTATTGGGTAAAATTCAAGCGATTAAATACGCTAGAGAAACTGATATGCCTTTTTTTGGCATTTGCTTAGGAATGCAATGTGCCGTAATAGAATATGCCAAAAATGTGTTAATGCAAACCGATGCCGATTCGACAGAAATGAACGAAGTTACGTCCTATCCGGTCATCTCTTTGATGGAAGAGCAAAAAGGCATCACCCAAAAAGGAGGCACGATGAGACTTGGTGCTTACCATTGCAAATTGCAACCGAACAGCAAAGTCCGCTCAATTTATGGCACAGAAACCATCAGCGAAAGACATCGCCATAGATACGAATTTAATAACGCCTATCTCGAAACTTTTGAAGCTAATGGCATGAAAGCTACGGGCATCAATCCACAAAATAATCTGGTAGAAATTGTAGAATTGCCGGGACATCGTTGGTTTATCGGCACACAATTTCACCCCGAACTACAAAGCACCGTACTCAAACCCCATCCATTGTTTGTAGATTTTATCAAAAATGCCATCGAATTTAAAGCCGATAAGAAAAATCAATAGTTCAAAACGCTAATTAGTGATAGCCGATAACTGTCATGCTCATTTAGAAGTTAAAATGTAACCCAAACCTCGTGCAAATTGTATTTACAAACAATAAATTCCTAAATTTGCGCCCTCCTAATCTTACCTCCACAAAATGATTGGCCTAAAATTTATCAAACCTTAGCTCATTCCAACTTTTCCTTAAAAATAGTTTATCCTGTTGTTTTTGCCTTATAGGTGTATGAATTAGGATTTGTTTTACCATTCCCATAAATAGAATATTTCAACAACCACAATTTAAATGGATCGCAATACCGTAACGGGTTTATTACTCATAGCCCTGCTCTTTTTTGTTTACAGCCTCTTAATGCCCCCGCCACCTCCAAAAAAGACTTCAGATGCAACAACACCCGGAGTCACAAATACCACAATAGACTCCACAGCGGGTAGTTCTTTAGGTAAAGATACTGTTGCCCTTAACAACTTAAAAAATGCTGCCTCGACAGATTCAAGCAATGTTAGTTCAAGCAATTTCAAAAACTTAACAAACGGCAAAGAAGAATTTTACACGATAGAGAATGAACGTTTAAAAGTAACTATCTCCAACAAAGGAGCACGCGTTTATCAAGCCGAACTCAAAGAATATAAAACTTACGAGAAAAAACCGCTACTGCTTCTAAATGGCGAACAAAACGACTTTAGCTATAAAATACCGCTCAATCGAGATGTAGAAAATACTCAAAACTACCTGTTTGAATTGGTAAAAGCCGATGCCCAACAAGTAACCATGCGACTTTATCATACCGATTCGTCCGCATATCTCGAACAAACCTATACGCTTCAACCGAATAGTTATGTCGTAGATTATGGTTTCAAGTTAGTCGGTTTTGACAAATACCTTGCTAACAACACAAACTTGGAGTTAGATTGGAAAACAAATTTAATCAAACAAGAGCAAGCACTTGACAACGAGCGACATACGACAAGCATTTACTACAAAGAGCAAGCAGATTCGCCCACTTATTTGTCTGAAACAGCAAACGACAAAAAATCCATTTCTTTCTCGTTAGATTGGGTGGCTTTTAAACAACAGTTTTTCAACACCACGCTCATTGCACCCAAGAGTTTCAATGCCGGCGAATTATCCATAGAACTTCCACCGGCATCAGCAGACACTATCTTGGAAAAAGCAATGGCCCATCTTCGTATAGCGTACAAACAAGAGCCTACTTTCGATTTCCCGATGCAGTTTTATTTCGGACCTAATCATTATCGAACATTAAGTTCCATGAAAATAGGCATGGAGAAAATGGTACCATTAGGTTGGGGCATATTTGGATGGGTCAATCGCTGGATTATTATCCCCATGTTTCATTTCTTTAACCGGTTTATTGGCAACTTTGGATTAATCATCTTAATCCTAACCTTGGTTATCAAGTTAGCACTTTTCCCCTTGACCTATCGGTCATCAATGAGTGCCGCCAAAATGAACGTGCTAAAGCCCGAAATAGAAGAGCTTAGAGAAAAATTCGGCAAAGAACCACAAAAGTTACAAGCCGAGCAGATGAAACTTTACTCTAGGGCGGGGGTAAATCCTTTGGGCGGTTGTTTACCGCAATTGCTTCAATTGCCCATTCTTATCGCTATGTATCGGTTTTTCCCTGCCTCCATAGAACTACGTCAGGAAAGTTTTTTATGGGCCACCGATTTATCCACTTACGATTCTATTTTGAACCTGCCTTTCAAAATACCTTTCTATGGCGATCACGTAAGTCTATTTTGCATCTTATCTTCAGCAAGTACATTTATATACATGCGCATGAACAACTCCATGACACCCAGTACGAGCAAAGAAATGGAGTTGCAAATGAAGATTATGATGTACGTAATGCCTGTTATGTTGCTGTTTTTATTCAATAATTTTTCTGCCGGCTTAACCTACTATTTCTTCTTATCCAATATCATCACCTACGGGCAGCAATTCATCATTAAAAAGTTTTTCATTAATGAAGCTGCACTTCACGCCCAAATACAAGAAAACAAGAAAAAACCGGCTAAACAATCCAAGTTCCAACAGCGTTTAGAAGACATGATGAAAGCGCAACAAGAAGCCCAGAAACAAAAAAACAATCCCAAAATCAACAAACCCAAAAAGTGATTTGATCTTTTGATTAAGCAAATTGAAAGTAATTAGAAAATAAAACAACAGCAATGCCAACGCTTTTGCATAAATATTCGTTTTAGCATTATTGCAACTCTAAATAAACTAAGTTCATTAACCAAACAATTCTTCAACAACATTTCTATTAAATCATAATGAAAATTACAAACGCTATGTTTAGAACTTTACTTATGGCTGTTTTAGCAGGCTTGTGCTTCAATGTACAAGCACAAGTGCAAATCAGCTCAGGCGGAAAAGTAGCGAGCAATAAACCAACAACGGTCAAACACGCTACACATACCCCCAACGTCATTACAGGCAATGAAACCAATACCCGCCCTGCCACCGCTATCTTAGATTATAGTGGCGCACGCAGTACGGTTGGTGCGCAAATCGGCAATTCGACCTACGACCTTCAAACCAATTACGGCGTATGCCGCAGAGTATTTGTAGAAAGCGATGGTACCATACATGGTACCTGGACTCGCAGTACCAGCGGTGACGAAGCTGCCACCGATCGCGGAACCGGCTACAATGTATCTGCCGACAACGGCCTAAACTGGGGGCCTGCTCCTACCACCCGTATCGAAGGCACGCTTCGTACCGGCTGGCCTAATGTTGGTGTAACCGCAACCGGTCGCATCTTTTCTATTACCCACACCAGCGACCAAGGCATGAATTTCTGTTACAAAAATGCAGGATCATCTACTTGGACAAATCGCACCTTAGGTGCCGAACTTGGCGATCTCACCGGTGTTTGGCCTCGCGTTGGCAACGACGGCGACAACATTCATGCAGTTATCTCTCGTCAGGAAGGCTTAGGAAGCGGTGTAACCGGCGGTCTTTTATATTTCCGTTCTTTGGATGGTGGTGATACATGGGAAGGCCCATTGGATCTTCCCGGTCTTGACGACAGCTATACCAACATTAGCGCCGACAGTTATTTTGTTGACGTAGTAGGCAGCACTGTTGCCATCGTGATTGGTCAATATGCCAGCCCCGTAGTCATTCTAAAATCTACTGATGGCGGAAATAACTGGACAAAAATCATTGCTCAAAATACTTCTAACCCTCTAATTCCGGCAACTGCTGTTGTTGGTGATGTATTAGAACCCGTTGCAGTAGCCGGTGGTGGTGTTTCTACCATCATTGACGGAAGCGGCAAAGTACATGTATGGTTCGACCGCGTATATAACTACAAAGATGCCGACCAAGACGGCGGCCCTTTCTACCTTCCCAACAGTACTTGTATCATGTATTGGAACGAAGATATGGCAGCCCCTGTGGTCATCGGACAAACCGTTCGTCAGGATTACGACCAAGACGGAACAACCGCTCTTGACTTGAGCGATGCCGCACCCGGTGTTGAAGTTCAAAGCTATGGCGTAAGTTTGGTAAGTCACCCAAGTTCAGGTATTGATGCAGCCGGCAATTTGTATGTAGCTTATTCTGCTATGATTGACGGCGCTTATCAAGTACCCGACCCAAATACCCGTCGCCAGTATCGTGACATCTTCTTAATCAAATCTACCGATGGTGGTATGACTTGGGAAGGCCCGTTAAACGTAACGAATTCACCCACCGAAGAAGATGTTTTTCCTTCTATCGGAAGAAGAGTAAACGATAAAGTTCACTTGGTATGGCAAAATGACTTGCTTACAGGAACATTTCTACAAAATACCAACAACCAAGGACAGGCAACTGTATCCAACAACGGTATTTTTTATATCGGCGTACCCGTTGGTAGCATTGTAACTCCTGCTCCCGAAGTCAATACTTCTCCCGAAATTCACTACCTAAGCATTCCCAATGCCATTAAAAACTGTGAATTGAATATTGGACGTTTCCGCGCACATGCTTTGGATTATCCCGATGGCGAAGTTACCGGAAGTATCACAATTGGCGGAACCATCAATGTTTCCCTTCCTGCAACAGATGCTTATACGCTCGAACTGATTGCTACCGACTCAGATGGCAACCAACAAGTGGAAACCTTCCTCGACGCGACAACAGGCGCTCCTATTTTGGTGACCGTTTTTGACGATGTTGATGCCCCGTTAGTAGAAGGTAATCCCGCCGAGTTTTATTTTGATGCCGCCGGCGATTTGTTCCTCAACTCTTTCTTCGAACTATTCGATACAGTTGATGTAGTTCAGGGAACTGTTTACAACGACCTTGGCGTTGCAACATTTGACGAATCGGATGATATCTTCGGTTGCCCTGTAACAGTTGTTACAGACAATCCGGTGAATACTGCCGTTGCAGGAGCTTATACTGTACAATATACCGTTTCCGATGTATCGGGTAATGTTGCAGAACCCGTAATCCGCTCTGTAAACGTCATTGGCGCTGACTTAACTGCACCCAACATCGTCTTGTTTGATGCAGATGGCAATGAAGTACCTAGTGGAAGCACGCTCAACGTAGAAGTAGAAGACGGTGGCGTTTTTGCTGAACCCGGCTATCTTGCTTACGACAATGTAGATGGTTTGATTACCGAAAACGTAGTAGTAACCGGTTCGGTTAACTTAGAAGTAATCGGCACTTATACCTTGACATACACCATCACCGATGCAGCAGGCAACGTTACCGTTGTTACCCGTGTTGTTGAAGTAGCCGATACACAAGCTCCCGTCATCAACTTACTTGGTCCTCCTACCGTTACCGTTCCTTGTCAATCGCTGGTAGATTTCTCTTTGCCAAACGCAACTCTTAGCGGCGCATCAGTAGGTTATACCTCTTTTGACAATGTTGATGGCAACATTACCAACAATGTAGCGGTAGATCTTGGCGGTTTCTGCGCGCTTTGCTCAGGCACCTATACTATTACTTACAACGTAAGTGATGAAGCAGGAAATGCAGCCATCCAAAGAACCCGTACTGTAATTGTATTAGCAGGTTGTAATGTTGATTGCAGCGGCGATTGCGGTGTAGGAATTGAAAATCCTACTTTGGAAGCCAACATTACCATTTTCCCCAACCCTTCTAAAGGAACGCTTAACGTTAATATCAGCAATGTGCCCGGAATGGCCGATGTAAAAGTATTTAACACTGCAGGTCAGTTGGTACATTTTGCTCAAACCGATTCAGGTACACTTGCACTCAACCTAAGTCAACATGCTGCCGGTATGTACTTTGTAGAAGTAACCACTCAACAAGGCACAGTTACTAAAAGCGTAGTTGTAGAAAAATAGAACTAACATTCTGTTATTTCAGGTCATTCAAAAAACCTGCCGAGGGTCACTCTTCGGCAGGTTTTTTTATGTACTTCAACTCCAAAATCGAAGATTTAGCAAAATTTGTGTAAAAATCACGGCGATGTTGTCTGTTCTAATTGTTTTATTCCTATTTTTATCCGACAAAAAGCCAACCCTTTTTAGAAAGGTTTCGTTAATGGAAGTGAGGCTATTTTAGAAACAAGTTCGATTACCGACAACAGCCCATTACACCGATTACCATTTATTCATTATAAAAGTATCAGTATTATGTTTAGAACTTTACTCTTAACAGTTTTGGGAGGAGTGTTATTAACTGCACAAGCACAAACTCCTGTAAAGAATCTTGGAAAAGTAGCAAGCAGTAACCCGACAACTGTCAAACACGCTACTCATATTCCCAGTGCCATCACAGGCAACGAAACGGACCAACGTCCTGCAACCCCTGTCCTTGATTTTAGCGGTGTGCGAAGTACCGTTGGCACACAAATTGGCAACACTACTTATGACTTGCAAACTAACTACGGAGTGTGCCGAAGAGTACTTGTTGAAAGCAATGGCACAGTGCATGGCACATGGACTCGCAGTACCAGTGGTGATGTTGCAGCACCCGATCGCGGAACCGGCTACAATGTTTCTACCGATAACGGTGCTACTTGGGGGCCTGCTCCTACCACACGCATAGAAGGAGCACTACGTACAGGTTGGCCAAATGTAGGTGTAACAGCAACCGGACGACTTTTTTCTATTACCCACACTGCTGCCCAAGGCTTGAACTTTTGCTACAAAGACCAAGGCGCACCCGACTGGACTAACCGAATTGTAGGTGAAGAACTCGGTGATATTGGCGGTGTTTGGCCAAGAGTTGGTAATGACGGCAATAGTATTCATGTGGTAATTTCCCGTCAAGAAGGTTCTGCAAGCAATATACCGGGTGGTTTGTTTTACTTCCGCTCTTTAGATGGTGGCGATACTTGGGAAGGCCCGCTTGACTTACCCGAGTTAGACCAAACCTATGTCTCTTTACAAGCTGACAGTTATTTTGTAGATGTAAATGGCAGCAACGTGGCAATTGTTATTGGCCAGTATGCCAGCCCAATAGTGGTTTACAAATCTACCGATAACGGCGATAACTGGTCTAAAATCGTTGCTCAAAACACTTCTAATCCTTTAATTCCGGATACTCCGGTAATTGGAGATGTATTGGAAGAAGTTGCAGTAGCCGGTGGTGGTGTAACGACCATTATTGATGAAAGTGGTAAAGTCCATGTTTGGTTCGATCGCGTTTACAACTACAAAGATGCCGATCAAGATGGCGGCCCTTTCTACCTGCCCAACAGTACTTGTATTATGTATTGGAACGAAGATATGGCAGCTCCAGTCGTATTAGGAGCAACTGTTCGTCAAGATTATGATCAAGACGGAACTACTGCCGTTGACCTGACAGATACCGCACCCGGCGTTGAAATTCAAAGCTACGGTGTAAGTATGGTCAGCCAACCCAGTGCCGGAATTGATGATGCAGGCAATCTGTATCTTGCCTATTCTTCTATGGTGGATGGTGCTTATGAAGTACCCGACCCAAATACCCGCCGTCAATACCGCGATATTTACCTCATTAAATCTACCGATGGCGGTATGACATGGCAAGGCCCATTAAACGTAACGAACTCACCCGGCGAAGAAGATGTGTATGCCTCTATTGCCCGCCACGTAAACGATAAAGTACATATTGTTTGGCAAAATGACTTGCTCACCGGTACTTTTGTTCAAAATGCCAATAATCAAGGTCATGCAACAGTTACCAACAATGGTATCTATTATGTGGGTGTACCGGTTGGAGATATTGTAAATCCTTCACCTGAAGTAAACACTTCTCCTGAAATTCACTACCTCAGTATTCCCAATGCGATTAAGAATTGTGACTTAAGTTTGGGTCGTTTCCGTGCCCATGCGTTGGATTATCCTGATGGAGAAGTAACCAATGATATGACCATAGGAGGTACTATTGATGTAGCAGTTCCCGCTACTGACGCTTACACGCTTGAACTTATTGCACCTGATTCTGACGGTAATCAACAAGTAGAAACATTCCTTGACACCACAACAGGTTCTCCGGTATTAGTTACCGTTTTTGACGATGTTGATGCTCCATTAGTCGAAGGCAACCCGGCTGAGTTCTACCTCGATGCTGCGGGTGATTTATACTTAAATTCTTTCTTCGACTTATTCCAAACTGTTGATGTTGTCCAAGGTTCTTCCTACGAAGACCTTGGTGTAGCAACATGGGATGAGTCGTCTGATATTTTTGACTGCCCCGTTACTGTTGTTACCGATAACCCGGTGAATACTGCTGTTTTAGGTGCATACACCGTTCAATACACGGTTTCAGATGTTGCAGGAAATGTTGCCGAACCGGTAACCCGCAATGTAAACGTCATTGGAGCTGACCTTGCTGCTCCAACCATTATTTTGTATGATGAGTCGGGAAATGAAGTTCCCAGTGGAAGTACTTACAATGTAGAGGTAGAAGACGGTGGTATTTTTGCAGAACCCGGCTATCTTGCTTATGATAATGTTGATGGGTTGATTACTGAATTTGTGGTAGTAACCGGAACAGTTGACCTTGAAACTATTGGTACTTATACTTTAACTTATACCATCACCGATGCAGCAGGTAATGTTACTGTTGTTACCCGCGTGGTAGTAGTTGCCGATACTCAAGCACCTGTTATCAACTTGCTTGGTCCTCCAACAGTTACAGTTCCTTGTCAATCACCGGTTGATTTTACCTTGCCCAATGCTACCCTTAGCGGCGCATCAGTAGGTTATACCTCCTTTGACAATGTGGATGGTAATATCACTAATAACGTTGTTGTTAACACAGGTGGCTTTTGCTCACTTTGCTCTGGTACTTACACCATTACTTACAATGTGAGTGATGAAGCAGGTAACGCCGCCATCCAAAGAACCCGTACCGTTATTGTTTTGGCAGGTTGTAATTTGGATTGTAGTGGTCTTTGTGTAATTGGAATAGATGAGCCAACATTGGAAGCCAACATTACCGTATTCCCCAATCCTTCTAAAGGAACGGTTAACGTAAACATAACCAACGTTCCCGGTATGGCCGATGTAAAAGTGTTTAACACTGCCAGTCAGTTGGTACAATTTGCCCAAACCGATTTAGGTACTCTTACACTCAACCTTAGCAACAATCCTGCTGGTATGTATTTTGTTGAAGTAACCACTCAACAAGGCACGATTACTAAAAGTGTGGTTGTAGAGAAATAATCTTATACCGATTTTTCGGTTTAGTTGAAAAACCTGTCGAGGATAATTCTTCGGCAGGTTTTTTTTATTTTTAAAACTCATTATCCATTCAGATTCTATACCTATAATGTTCTTGCATCTTCACGTATGACACTTGCATCTTCACGTATGGCACTTGCATCTTCACGTATGACACTTGCATCTTCACGTATGGCACTTGCATCTTCACGTATGGCACTTGCATCTTCACGTATGACACTTGCATCTTCACGTATGGCACTTGCATCTTCATGTATGACACCAGCATCTTCATGTATGACACCAGCATCTTCATGTATGACACCAGCATCTTCATGTA
>CALCIK010000088.1 GCA_937907475.1 uncultured Bacteroidota bacterium
GAGGTAATAAGGTTGTAATGATATGTAATTGCTTGGTTACTAAGGTAATAAGGTTTCGATGGCAAATTGATTACCAAACTTTATCGCGATTTTGTAAAGGTAAACTTTGGCAATAGTTCACTGATTTTCAACGAACTAGTTTCATAAACGAGCAATATAAAGAGATCTCCAAGAACTGATTGTTGACCCAAAAATAGAAATTACCTATGAAAAAAAGCGCGCCATTTGGTTTGTGCATGTTGATGCTATTGTTGTTCTCTACCCCTATTGCAATCGCTCAATCATGTGTAGGAGTTGCCGAGTTTGTTGTCAATATCAATAACCCACCGGCTCAACCCAATGCTATTACGGGCAGTGCGACACCTTGCCTCGTATCACAGAGTTATAATACGAACAATGTTATCGGAGTAACCTATACTTGGTCTGCTACCGGAGGTACTATTACCAACGGTCAAGGCACTAGCTCTGTAACAGTCAACTGGACTAATGCCGGCGCACAAACATTAACCGTTACCCCTTCAAACGGTTGTGGGAACGGCACTTTACGAACGCTTCCTGTTACCGTTTCTACAACGCCTGCTCAACCTGATTTGGTAACAGGTAATAATGCTCCTTGTATCGGTACTGCGAGTTATTCGGTTACTTTAGTTGCCGGTGTTACCTATACATGGTCTGCAACAGGTGGAACAATTACCAACGGTCAAGGTACCAACTCGGTAACGGTCAACTGGACAAATACCGGAGCACAAACCCTAACTGTTACCCCTTCTAACGGTTGCGGGAATGGTACGGCAAGAACACTTTCTACAACTGTTGCAACTACGCCTGCTCAACCCGATATGGTAACGGGTAATAATACTCCTTGTATCGGTACTGCGAGTTATTCGGTTACTATAGTTGCCGGTGTTACCTATACATGGTCTGCAACAGGTGGAACAATTACCAACGGTCAAGGTACCAACTCGGTAACGGTCAACTGGACAAATACCGGAGCACAAACGCTTACCGTTACTCCCTCTAACGGTTGCGGAAATGGTACGGCTAGAACACTCTCCACAACTGTTGCAACTACGCCTGCTCAACCCGATTTGGTAACGGGTAATAATACTCCTTGTGTGGGCAATGCGAGTTATTCGGTTACTTTGGTTGCCGGTGTTACTTATACTTGGTCTGCTACCGGAGGTACTATTACCAACGGTCAAGGTACCAACTCGGTAACGGTCAACTGGACAAATACCGGAGCACAAACCCTAACTGTTACCCCATCTAACGGTTGTGGTAATGGTACGGCAAGAACACTTTCTACAACGGTTGCAACTACGCCTGCTCAACCCGATTTGGTCACTGGTAATAATGCTCCTTGTATCGGTACTGCGAGTTATTCTGTCACTTTGGTTGCCGGTGTTACCTATACTTGGTCCGCTACAGGCGGAACTATCACCAATGGACAAAACACCAACTCGGTAACGGTCAACTGGACAAATACCGGAGCACAAACCCTAACCGTTACCCCTTCAAACGGTTGCGGAAATGGTACGGCTAGAACACTCTCCACAACTGTTGCAACTACTCCGGCACAACCTTCTGCAATTCTTGGCAACAACTTTGCTTGTAATACCGATGAACCAAGCAGTTACAGTGTTACCAATGTCGCGGGGGTTACTTATGTTTGGTCGGTTTCGGGAGGCGGTACAGTTACCCCATCCGGCGATTCGGCTTCGATTGATTGGACAACCGCCGGAAGTTACATCTTAACCATTACCCCCTCTAATACCTGTGGAGATGGAACTGCAAGAACTTTAAATGTTACCGTTGAAACTACCCCAACCCCAATTATCAATGGCGTTAACGATGTTTGTGCCAACGAGCAACAAACCTATACCGTTCCATTTACCCTAGGCAATACCTATCTTTGGACAGTTTCTGCAAACGGAACAATTATTTCCGGTCAAGGCACGAACAGCATTTTGGTAGAATGGCAAAACGGCACGACCGGTACAGTTACAATTACTGAAACACGAGATTAGTGCAAGGTGATGTGCCGGCTTTATCGGTTTTGTATAGCGACGAGCATCTGATTGCGGTGAATAAACCCAACGGATTGTTGGTGCATAAAACCAAAATTGCCAATGACGCAACCGAATTTGCTTTACAAATTGTGCGCAATCAAACCAAGCGGCAAGTTTACCCCGTCCATCGTTTAGACCGTGGCACTTCGGGCGTACTGCTGTTTACCTTCTCCCCTCAAACCCATGCTCAATTGAGCAGCGATTTTGAAAACCGGAAGGTCGAAAAATCTTATCTGGCAGTGGTTCGAGGTTTTACCGATGATGTAGGACGGATTGACCACGCTTTGCGAAAAGACATGTACAGCCCAAGGCAGGAAGCCGTTACCGAGTACAAAAGATTGGACACCATTGAATTGCCGAACCCGGTCGGTAAATACGCCACGGCTCGCTATTCGTTGGTCAAGGTTCATCCCCTTACCGGACGTATGCACCAAATACGCAAGCATTTTAACCATATCAACCATCCAGTAATCGGCGATTTACCGCATGGCGATTACCGGCACAACCATTTTTTCAGAGATGAGTTCAATTGCCCTTTTCTGTTGTTGCACAGCCATCAACTCCAATTTACCCATCCCGTTACCCAAACCCTGATAACGGTAGATGCCCCTCTTTTAGAGCCGATGTCAAATATCTTGCTGCGTTTTGGTTGGGTGTTTGATGTCTAACACAAAACGGGTGAAAATCTAACCTTTTGAAGAAATTGCTTCTTGCCTAGAGAAATGATAGAACGCGGATGACGCGGATATTCTAACGCTGATTTTTTTATCCGCGCTGCTAGCATCCGTTTAATCCGCGTTCCATAAAAAGAATTAAACTATGCAGATGACGCGGAAATACAAACAAAAAAATTTTAAAATCCGCGTTGCTTGCATCCGTTTAATCCGCGTTCTAATAAAAGAATTGAATTGTGCTGATAAAGAGGAAATACCAACACATATTTTTAATCCGCGTTCCGTAAAATAGTAATTAATGTTTAAAATGCCGCAAACCGGTCATCACCATCGCTATGCCCAGTTCCTCACATTTGGCAACCACGTGTTTATCGCGAATTGACCCTCCCGGTTGAACGATGGTTTTAATACCATAAGTTGCTGCCAATTCGACATTATCCTCGAACGGGAAAAAAGCATCGGACAACAGGATGCAATGACTAAAAGCATCCTCCAAATAAGCAACAACATCGTTGATATGTCCGGTATATCTTCTCAACAAGTTTTCTTTTGCTTTGTCCAAAGCCAACTTGGTCGATATGAGGCGGTTTGGTTGCCCTGCACCCATGCCCAGCATTTGAAAATTCCCGTCAATTTCTCTTACTACGACAATAGAATTAGATTTGATATTGCTGATAGCCTTTAGCCCAAAAGCCACCAAAGATTCCAATTCCATCGTTTTAGGTTGGGTTTGAGTGACAACTTCTACTTTTGAGTACAACGATTGATCGTAATCTTGCTCCAACAACGAACCATTCAGAAATCGCAAATCTTTACCACCCGGCACTTTACTCATGTCAAACTGAATGACCCGCAGGTCTTTATGTTGTTGCAAGTAGGTAAGAGCCTCCGGTTCATACGCGGGTGCAATGATGACTTCTACAAATTTGCGTTGACTTCTATCGGGGTTATCCAATTGAAGAAAAGTAGCGGTATGAGCCGAAAGGGTTTGGTTAAAAGCGATGATAGACCCGAAAGCAGAAATCACATCCGCTTCCCAAGCCAATTCAAACACGATGTCTTGGTCATGCCCTTCACACAATCCACAAGGGTTGTTGTGTTTCACAATAGCGCAACCTTGACGATTGGGATTTAACACGCGGGCAGATTCAACGGCGGCATGAATATCCATGATATTGTTGAACGAAAGTTCTTTACCATGCAACACCTCCATATCAAAAAGCGAATGTTCAGCATTTGTTTGACGGTAAAAAACCGCCTTTTGATGACTGTTTTCACCATACCGAAGCGATTTACCGTTGGTAAACGACAACCGCAAAGATTGGTGATGTTCGCGCTCATCCATCGCCACCGCAATCATCGCATCGTAATCTGCCGTATGATTAAACGTTTGGCGCATCAACCGATGACGGGTTTGGTAACTGATACGCCCGTTGTTGCCGTTTAGTTCTTCGATAATGCCTGCATAGTCGTTGACATCGGTAATGACTGCTACGTGTTTAAAGTTTTTAGCACCGGCACGTAACATTGTAGGTCCGCCAATATCAATGTTTTCAATCAAAGTATCGAAGTCGGCACCCGCTTCCATCACTTTTTGGAACGGGTACAAGTTACAAACCACCATATCAATAGGGGCAATCCCCAATTGTGCGGCTTCGGCAGCATCTTTATCGCGGTCGTACAACAACGCAGATTCGATGGTAAACGAAATCGTTTTCATCCTCCCGCCAAATGCTTCGGGGTTGCCCGTTACCTTACTAATATCTGTATAAGCAATTCCTGCTTCGGTCAAAGCTTTACCCGTTCCGCCGGTCGAGATAATTTCACTACCCCAGTATTGCAAGGTTTTGGCTAATGGTATTAAACCCGTTTTATCCGAAACGCTTAACAAGGCTCGGCGTATAGTTAACTGCATAGGAAAATAAAATTGATAATGGATAATGAAATTTAACGGCTCAGTGCTTTTGATTGACCGATATGACGGACGATGTTTTTAAATATCGCCAACCCCTCCCCTTCTTCCGAGATAGTAGGATTTCGGCGTTTCATTTGCCCCCAATTAGGATGGTTATAGAGCGACAAATAGGCTTCGGGATGAGGCATCAACCCAAAGACCTGCCCGCTTGGGTTGGTCAAACCGGCACAATTCAGTTCGGCACCATTGGGATTACCCGGATATTCATCGGTCGGGTTGCCCGACTCGTCGCAATAACTCAGGCAATTGAGTTGTTGGGAAACGATATGTTGACGCGTTGCCTCGTCTTTAATAATCATCTTACCTTCCCCATGCCTAACCGGTAGGGCTATCTTGGTAATCCCTTTCAGAAACGGGGTTTTGGTTCCCGGTGTTACACAACAACTCACCCAACGGTCTTCGTACTTACCCGAATTGTTCCGCATCAAGGTTACCTCCTGCTCCACATTGCCGCTAATATCGGGCAGCAACCCAAGTTTGACCAATACCTGAAACCCGTTGCAGGCACCAAAGATATACTTCCCCGCAGCCAAAAAAACCTTGATTTCGTCCAACAAAGTTTTACCGGACGGCAACTGCTTATATTTAATCTTGTTGGCCAATACCTTGCCCGACGAAATATCATCGCCAAACGAAAACCCGCCCGGAAAGTTGAGAATATCAAACCCATGAATGTCAAAACCCTTGAGCAAAATATCGTTCAGGTGAACAATTTCCGATTGTGCCCCTGCAAGCAAGTAGGCAGCATTCGTTTCTTCTTCGCAGTTGATACCAAAACCGGTAATGACCAACGATTTGACCGGAACTGTAATAGGTGTCATTTGATAAGGGGAATTTAGTGCTGCAAAGGTAAACATATTTCCCAAAATCAGGACGGAAACAACTCCAACACCGATAAGACTAACAGGAAGATATTGCCACGAATGCACGAATGAAGACTTATGCTTTTGTGTATTCATGCTATGCTAATGCTAATGAAGTCTAAGGCTAAGGAAGCCTTCGCTTAAAACGAAGTCTTCCTTTTTTCCCAAAAAAACATTCGTGCTTTCGTGGCAAAACGCTTCACTCATAACACAATGTTAAGGCTTATCTCCGTTTTTCACCGATTTTATTTTGTTTTTTAAGAGCAAAACAAACAAATAAAAAGCCTAAGCAAACTAAGGTTAGAGTAAAGATATAAAAGGTTGAAGTAAGGCAAAATTAATAAAAGTTAAGATAGAACGCCTCTAAACTTAGAAGTTTTGTTGTTAAACTTAGAAGTTTTGTCTCTAAACTTAGAAGTTTTGTCGTTAAACTTAAAAGTTTTGTCGTTAAACTTAGAAGTTTTGTCGCTAAACTTAGAAGTTTTGTCGTTAAACTTAGAAGTTTCGTCCTTAAACTAGGAATGTTCGAAAAAGTGTGTCAAAAGTTGTTTTTTAGTTAAAACTGGGTCTGCT
>CALCIK010000089.1 GCA_937907475.1 uncultured Bacteroidota bacterium
GTTTGCAAATTTAATGTATTTGTTTACGCCCCCCTAATCTTTTTTTTTTTTTTTTTTTTTTAGCGGCTGCTTTTACCGCAGCAGCATACTTATCACTTGCCTCTTTTGCTGCTTCTATCTGTATAGTGTCCCATCCTTTCTTTTGACGATAAATAAACAGGAGGTTGGATAAAGGTGTAACCGCTAACTCAAACTCGGTGTACTGCTTGTAAATACCCTTTCTAGAAATCCCATCATTTGGGGCAAATTGCCAAAAATGCCATGTACAACACTCCGATATTAAACTGTCAAACCCATAATTGGCATAATAAAGCTCTTCATCCTTGCTCTGGTCTGCTGCCGGTGGCTTGTCCGATGTTAAGACATCTCCATAGCGGTATCGGTTATCGGCATCAGGCTCAGGCTTTCGAAATAGCTCTGCCAATGATTCAAAAAAAAACCTGTCACGCTTTTCAGGAAGGTAATAGGCAACTGCCCGATAATTTTCTTTTGGTTATCCCAAAATTTATTAAGCTGTTCGTTGAACCTGCCCGTGTCAAAGTCCAACTTATTGATATTGTCTCCGATAATGAGGTAAATAAATCCCTCCGGCTTCGGCATTAAGAACAGCGACACTAACTCTAGTTCGGCTTCGGTTCGCTCCATCCTTGCGTCCTCTGTAAGAGCCTGTATTTTCTTCACCATCGCGTGATATACCTGATGCACACATGCCGGATACTCGGCTAAGTGCTTGCAGTAATATATCTGCTTGACATTTCTGAGTTTTGGGGCACTCACCTTAAACGTCCATACGCCGTTATCTTCCAATTCCGGCTTGGTGAGGTTAAAAGGGTCATCGTACAGTAATCCAACTATGGCTTTATACCGCTCTATCTCGCTCATAGACAACGCCAACAGTTCGTTCATCGGAATACCCGACAAATGTTGTAGTCGTTGGATAGATAGCTCATTGTACTCCACGATAAGGGCATTTAGCTTATCTTGAAGTTCCTCGACTTCCGTTAGCTTAACCATCATGTTTAAATCCTTCATTTCGTCATTACTGAAGAACAATGTTTCGTATTCTTTCGCAGCTTCATCGTGTAAGGACTTTACTGATTTCATCTGATCGAGTACCGGCAACAACTTATCTTCAATCTTTTGTACCTCTATAAAGGTGTTAACATTTACCTCCTCCCATTTAGTCGGAAGCGTGTACTCTTGGGTTTTGATTTTGATTTTAAGCATAGCGGTAAAGTTAATAAATTAAAATTCCCCTTCGTTAAAAAATGCCGGCATCAACTAACTGACACCGGCAAGGTATTACACATGACCACATGGGAACTAGCTTTCTAATCTCGATAGCCAACCATTCAGGTATCGGGTATTGCCTGAGCTACCTGTCTTTCCTAGCCGATGGAAGTACTTATGCCATTCGCTTTTATCATACCTGCCTGCCCTGAAACGGTAGTACTGTTTTCGGGCTTCCTTTAACCGTCCCTTAAATACTTCCGATGACATCTTACGGATATCGGATGCCGTGGCTTCATCAATCATAAAGAAATCCGAACAACCCTTTCTGCCGGTAATCTTCTCAATGATTTGGAGGGTAGTTTGTGGCATGTTCACATAAGCATCGAACACATCTCCTGCTACCCCATCAGGAAGGTTATCCATTCCGCTATCCTCCCAAATCTGTACGTAAATCTTTGCTGCCTCTTTTTTGCTGAGGGCTTTCATCTGTCTGACATTCGGCTTATAGCCTATGTACTTCTTGAATGTTGCGGGTGTTATCCCGTACTTGGTGCCTACCCCTGCATTGGCTTTATCGTGTTTGCAGTTTTGGTAACCTCCTTCAATAGCCAATACCCGTTCAATGTGTACTTCACGGGTCGCATGGGTATGTATTTGGGTTTTGAAATAATCTGCCACATCCGTCCGGTTCATACCGGATGTTTGTATGGCGGTTGGCAAGATTATCGGGAGGAGCATTGTCGCGAGGGCAAATATTGCATGCTTCATTACTTTGGTTTTGGTGAAAAAATGTTGACGGGTGTAAGTTCGTTTAACCCGCCAAATTGCCGTCAAGCCGTCCAAAAAGACAGCGTTTTACCATTAGTAGATTACAAAGATAGCATAAATGCGACAATTAGTTACTTTTTGTTGCTGATAGTTGCCGATAGTTACTTTTTTGGACGGCTCGCTGCCTAATAAAAAACCCCGCCGACTGAATTAGCCTGCGGGGTTGGTGTTTGGGGACGGTGATTAGACGGTAAGAACGAAACCGTCTAATGATTTGAGGCTGGTAATGTTTTGTTCCGAGTAGGGAATTGCCTCGCCGTTTTCGATGGTTTTAATTTTGACCGATGTGAGTTTCGGGTTATAGTCTAAAGTAATGACTAATGTTAATCCGAAATGAATTTCGATGTAAGCGATTGTAGGCTGGTTAGATGGTTTTTTCCGTTTTGGTAATAGAACCGATTTAACAGGGTGGTCGTTTTTTGTTCCCTGAGTTTCCGAGTAGGTGTATCTGGTGTGAACCGATAGGATGCCGCCGGAAACGGATAGTTGAAGCGATTGTTCGGTGAATTCGACTGAATAAAGTTCGGGAGTAGTCTGTAAATTTTTCACGATGTTTATTTTTTTTGTGATAATGAATGATTTCTTTTAACTGATATAAATTTACGTCTATATTATTTATTATCCAAATCCATTTGCTTTTTTTTCAAAATATTTTCGAGTTAGTCTATCATTGGTAGCCCCTAATAAAAACCCCCGCCGACTGAGTTTGTCTGCGGGGTTTGGGTTATATAGGTGGTGATTTTTTTAGTTAGACCGATATATTTTTAATAACTCCTCGATTTGTTGTTGATTAAAATTTTGCTCGTAAATCCAATCGATGTCTGTAAAAGCGGTAAAAAAAGAACCTGAAGAATGTTTTGGAAGTGTCCACGGCCCGAATAATAAAGGTTTGTTGATTTGACTGATAAAGTCTAAAAATAAATCAGGATAGTGTTTGAAGCTGGATATTGATTTTTGAATTATCCTTTTGTGTAGTTCCTCCCCTGTTATTTGCTGATTGTAAAATTCCTCAAAAGATGATTTTAAGGATATTATTTCCTTAACGTCCTGCTCGGCTTCTTGAAATGTTAGATAAGTCATAATTTGTTAAATTGTTTTGGATGAATGATTTCTTTTAACTGATATAAATTTACGTCTATATTATTTATTATCCAAATCCATTTGCTTTTTTTTCAAATTATTTTCGGTTTATTTTTCATGTCTTTATAGGCTGTTTTCCGGTCTTAACGCGGGTTGCGTGTACCGTGTCGGTTGCAGCAGTGGCGAAGTGCTTTTTGCAAGTCTATACATGCGATTGCCGCCGTTTTTTAGACAGCGGTCAATAACATCGGTGAGTGTCTGGCCAAACACACGCCAGCTGCCGGTTTCTGCAAGATACAGGGTCTAAGACAGGCTCGCCGGTTCGGTGCTTCCAGAAGCCGGCAAATCAGCCGTTACTGCGAGTAGCTTGTGGTGTCGGTCTGATGGTCAGCACCTCCTCCACGTACTATGTCTTAGTCTGCAATCGCTTCTCTACAAAGAAGCCAATATCCTTCGTTCTGCGAGGTGCATCTGAAACCTCGCTATCTCGTCTTCTTCTTCATCTACTACGATCCATACTTCTTCTGCTGTGTCGGGTATGAATACGGCATCTTCTTCAAATCCTTCTGTGTCTAATTTGAAAACGTTTCGGATTTCTGCTGTAGTGAATGTCTTTTGCCTCGCCATGATGTTTAGCTGTTGGTTTGATGAAAGCCCGTCCGGAAGTCGGACGGGCTGTAAATTTGGTTTCTGCTAGGTAAGTTCGATAACGACTACTTCTAGGTCTGCTTCTTTTCGGGGGTTATGGGTGTTTTTCGGACTGCTGCTGACTAAGATTTTGCCGTCAGAGTTGTGAATGACTGTCCAGATTTTGCAGTTCTTTTTGTCCTCCCGTTTGTACTTCTCGCCTACTGCTAAGTTTTGGATTTTGTCTGTGCGAATTACCCTGTACCCTTTGTCTTCTGTTACTGCTGCTTCCGGTTTTTCGGCTTCTTTGTCTTCTTCTTCGTCCGGGGGAGGTAGTGGAGGGGTAAGGGTTTCGGCTTCTTCTGTCTCCTGATCCTGTGTAGGTGTTTCCTCGACTGCTGTCGTTACTACTACTTCTTCTGTGGAATGCTCGACCGTTACGGGAGCGACTGACTGGTTTCTACGTTTTTTAGTCATTTTAAATGTCTGTTTGATAAATAAATAATTGGGTGATTGATTACGATTGTAAATTTACGTTAATGTTTTTATGCCGGCAAATTTTTAAAGTATTATTTTTGTTTATTTGCGAGATTTACAGAGTGGTAAATGATTGTCGCAGAAGTTTAGATCCACGTCAATTATGTGCGTTTTGCCTTGCAAAATTGTCAATACGCTATTGCTTATTTCACGTACACGCAGGTAGATAGATTTGCTTTGTACGGCTCTATATTTACGGTGATAGATTGGGTCGGAAAATGAAAAATAGCATCCTGACGGCTGAATTAGGCGGGTCTCATTAACGGCGTGTAAGCAGCTAATTCTATCTTCCATGAAAGAGTTGTCGGAAATTCGGAGATGTCTTCCTGACGGCTTCTGTTTTTAAACGCTCACCTGCCGCTTACACAATGTGTCGTGTATCGTGGCGGTGGCAGCTACACCCTTTTAACGGCTGACATCGAAATGCAGGCTTTACCTGACTTACCGGTATCACTTCGGATATATTACAGTCAGCTTTACCTCTTTGTGATACTTCTTCATGTTTTCAATCGCTGTCATCGCGCGCTGCGTCCATCTGCCTTTTATCTCTACGTACTCCTCTGACTTGTCCGGGTAGGTGATACGAAAGTCCGGGATATAGGCTTTAACTATCCCTCTTGTCTTTCCATAACTTTCTGCTTGTTTTGGATAGACTACCCGCTTGATACCTTCCGGTTGCCATGTACCGTTAGGAGGTTTACTGAAAAAGGTAAACAGGGTTTCTTCATAGCACCAATCAGCAATCTCGCCTTTCTGCTTTTTGCTTTCCAATAGCAGCGCATACTTGTACTCTGCACTACTGGAGAATTGACAGAACTTGCCTCCAACAGTCGCTTCAATCGGTTTTACCTTGCTGTAATCCATGTTGTCTGATGGGTTGATGGGTCGGTACTTTGGTTTGTAGTGCTTCCGAGTATAGCTTTTAATACACTTCCTGAGTAAGGCGAGAAATACTAATAAAAACAGTAGTTTTAAAAACATGCCAAAGAGTTTAGTATTTGAATAATTCTCTTTCTGCTTCTAGGATTTTGGAAACTCCCAGACTGAGGCAATTCACCCAATCGCCGTAGCGGTCAATGTTGTTAAAGTCTCTTTGCAACGACCTGACGGCATCTGTGAGCTTTAAGCAGTTGATGTCTATCAATACGGTGATATTGTTCCCTGCGAACTGAGCGGTCATTTTTAGCTTATAGCCTCCAGACAGCAATACCCCAAAGGCATTTGCCCTTGCTGCTATCTGTTCTGTTGTTTTTTGCTTGCTGCCGCTTATGGTTTGCAGGGCGGTAATCTTGCCGGTGAAGTTGAACATGGATTGAAACTTGCAGCCGTTTTCTACATAGGCAGGGTTGCGAGGGCTGAACATTTCCGCCAACTGTGTATAGGTAGCGGATGGCTGAACGATGTGATAGTGAACAGCTATTGCTATATGATTGGCATACACGTCTAACACTTCGTTGCACAGCTTCTTTAAGTCGTCAAATTCAAACTCATCATGTACGACAATAGCGGCTTCACCAGGGCTTACTTGCACCAATTGAAGTGCTATACACCTATATCGACCTACTGTAGGCTCTATCAACCACATCAGATGAATAGGGGCTTCTTTCTTATATTGATTTACATAGCTTCCGGTGGTGAACTTGGTAAACAGTGCGCCGGATGCTACTGCTTCATTGCTGACTATCATGTAGCTTACAGTGTCTATTACCTCTGTGATGCCGGTATTGGGAAAGTCTTCGGCAGCTTCTAAGAACAGTTGCCAATTTTCACCGTAGGGAAGCTCGCTTTCTTCCAATAGTTTCACACTTCCCCTTCTAATGGTGTTGGAAACGTGCAGTGCCTTATCTGACTTGCTCATAGACAGGTACCGGACTTGCTGTTTTTTGTCTGTTCCGATTTCGCCAATGATGACATTGTCAAAGGCTTTGGTATTGATGCGTTTGATATGCTTTGCAGCAATACCTTTTTTCTCCAACTCCTTGACCGACAACTGAACTATGTCTTCGTTCCTCATCAACTGAGCGAATGAGATACCGTTAGCCTTGGGTTCAATCTCTGCTTTAGAAGCAACAGGGTTATATCCATTCTCTATGTGAAACTTGATGTACTCATACCCTAACTGATCCGCCTGTACCCATTTGGCTTTGAAGCTGCGAACATAGAACACCCCTTTAATATAGGCATAGCACAACATACCGGTAGAACTATTACTGGTGTCTGTGGTGCTTGCTGTATCGGTAATGGTATGCCATATCGTATCGCCTGGGATGTCTGCCATTTTGAACCTGCCGAACCATTCACTTTTCCAAATGCCGCCTCCCTCATCTTCCGGGTTTTGCTCAAATTGTGCTATCCATCCGGAAGCGGTCATCTGAAGGATCTTTTCCTGAATAACCGTATCATCGGTGGTGAATGGGTTCATCAGCCCATTCTTGTAGTATCGGATTAAATCAGGCGGCTCTATCGGGTGCTTATCTGTGGCGGGTAGTCTGATATGCTTTACAGAAGGTAAAGTGCGTAACAAGTGATTAGTTACGTCTTTCTTGGCTACCCTCTGCTGCACATAGATGGTAACAGACTTTTTGCGGTCTGTTTTTCGGCTGCTTAATACTTTCCCTACCCAATGTATGGCTGACTGTATGTCTGTATAGCTGATGCCGACACCTTGCGCGGGGGATGGGGGCTTTACGCTGTCATCTATGATTTGAAGGTCGGCGTGGAAACCTGTAATCCTACTGCCCGGGCTGCTTGCAATACGCATCCCGCCATTTGTGCTGTCATAGTAACTTTTGACATTTTGATCGCCTTTTAGCCGGAAGGTCTTAAAGTGTTTTAACGCCTCAGCGTACTCATGCGTTTTTTGGAGCTTCTCTAACGTTTTAAGAATATCCTGATACTCTTTGCTGAGGATTATATCCCTGCTTTTAACGGTAAAGGACGTGGCTAGGCTGTAATCATAACTTCCTGATATGATTTTAAGGGAGGCATCACGTAGCCACACCCATGCGGGTAACATTCTACTGAAGATGGTGCTTTTGGTTTCACCTGGTGCGATGCTGATAATGAGGTCGTATTCTTTATCCAACCTCAGTTCAAGCCGCTCTATGATGTATTGTGCTTCATCACAGAGGTACTTGAGATGCCAATTCAGCTTTAGTGGCATAGTTGGCTCTATGACCTCCCAGAACACTAGAAAAAAGCTGTAAAATGACTTATAGCATTGTATCGCTATCGCATTATCTAACTGCTCTTTTATTGCTCTGAATTCTGACGACATGTACTGATGTTGCTGTTACCCAACAAAAATACACTTTTTGTAACTGATTGTTACTTTTTGTCGCTATTAGAAACATTTGAAGCTGCAACGGGGAGGGCAGCTACATCTGCTATTAAAGTGTTTTTTAAGGCTGTATCTGAATTTTCAAAGTACACAGGTACAATAACAAAATCGTCTTGTGGGCTGTATGCTTTGAACTGATCTCGTGCATCAATGGCGCCTGACATCCCATCGTAAAGACGTTTTTTTCGGTAGTCTAATTTCAGTCCGGTTTCTTTTACCTCCAATTGCGTAACCGGCAGCCCATCTACGTAATTGAAGTTGTTGCACTTGTACCTCATATTGCGAAGAATAGCGTAACCTATTTTGGTGTATTCTGCCGGTGGAGGGATTAAGGATGGCTCACCCTTGGCAAAGCGTTTAATCTGATTGCAAATCTCTTGTGTAAGCCCTGTGCTGTTGCCTGTCTGAAAGAAGTGTTCCTGTTGCGATAACAGCATATCGCTGTCATCATCTATGATGGCGTAGCGGGTGAACTTCCCATCACATTGAGGGATGAACTCTTTCACCCATTGATGTATTTCTACGCCTCGCTGATAACCCAGATTGTCGGTTTTTCCGACTATCTGAAACTCGGCTCCACAATAGTTTAAGATGGTTTGTAAGTCGGTTATTGTTTTACCTTTCCTCCATGTAGAGGAAATAACTACAACAGCGTTTATCTCTTTACACAGCGAGTTAAACAGCTTCATTCTATCAGGGCATATTTGACCTTTGTAGTAATCTAACCGGTCTATCTCGCCCCTCTTGACATCCTTGCGCATTTGCTTCTTTGCCTCTCGGTAATCACTATACGCTTTTGTTTGGTAGTAATCCGAGCAGTTCAATACCCCATCTATGTCTAAAAAGATAATGAATTCGGGGATGTCGTATTTCAAGATGCTTAATTGCTCTTTGTCATCAATCAAGATTTGAGGAAAGTCTATTGAGGTGATTGAATGACAGCCATCCCAAGGTTCTACGGTTAGATTTTCCGGCATCTTTGGAAAGTCTATTGTGGTAAACAATGATGCTTCGGTCAATTTGGACAAATCCGGCCCAAAGAGTTCAGGGGTTTCTTTTTCTTTCATCTTCTGATAGCTTTTGGTAAGGTTATTGGAACTAACCCTTTACATCTAGGGCAATTATAGTAACAGGTTTCATCGCCTTGTTCTTTTATTTTTATTCTGTTTTTCCCCATTGGGCTTGAACGGGTCTGACATTGTGGGCATCTCTCTAAATCATTCGTTAACAATATTCTCTTCCCATCAAATACTTTCGGGTTAGTGGCTTCTTTTAGGGCATCAAATATTGTGTCAATGATGCAGGTTTTACTTTGACAGCCTTTCTGCATCATTTTGCTGTAATGCTTTAACGCTATGTGTTTTAGTTCTTGGTCTGTTAGTCCTGTCATTAAATTGTGTTTTTATGTGTAATGAAAAGACCCCCCAAGTGTGCTGATCTGCTTTTTATGGCAGTGCAAGCATGGGGGGTATATTATCATAAAGGTAGTGTTTTTTTTGCGCATGGTTGTTCCTATTCCTCATGTAGATACCGTTGCTTGATAATAGTAATATCCCCTGAATAGTCAAACGTTTTTATGAACGGCGACAAAGCATCAGGAGTTACTTTTACTTCTATTATCTTCTTGTCTCTGTCTAATAAGATTATATCGCCGTAATAAAAACCATTACAAAAACATTGTGTTTCTGTGAATTCGTACACTTCTTCTCTTTCGATTGGTTTTATATCACAACATACAACATCTTTAATTATGTTAAATGGTGGTGGGCAATTAATTGGCATGGTTTTATTTCGTATTTATGGGTGAGGAAATTACAATCCACAACATGTGAACGGACGACAAAAATCATCGTGAGGGGATTTCTCTTCAGGCTTATAGTTCGGGTTGTAGGGTCTGTTCTCAAGAAGCTGATAAAACAAGTCCTTGTAATGGCAATCGGGAAATTCGTTGAGGTTTACTGCATGTATTTGAGTTGTGTCTATGCGACATCCGAGCCTATTGCCATACCATGAAAAAGTTATCTCTAAGTCTATATTGTTAAAAAAGTTTTCAATACACAGCCTATCTGCTTCAACTACTGAGTACCCGGTAGCTTTTGATACGATATCCAATCTTGCAAACTTTGTACCATAAACAGGACAATGGAAGTCAATTTCAGCATTTAAAACAGCTTCTATCTGATCGCAGAAACGACCACCATTGGATGATAGAGAACCTTCCATGCTTGTAATCTTCAAAATATTGTGAGATATTTCAGAGGTTGTCTCTTCGGTATCTTGTGCCGGAAGATATTTAACAAGGTTTCTAATTATTTGTAGTTCCATAGGTTATCTATCTTTGAAATTTGAGGTTCTTAAATATTTGCTTGCTGGAAGGCTGTACCTTTTTACATGTCGGGTTGTCCGTGGCGTATCTTCTTCAATCTTTCTTATCTCTTGAAGTAGCCTTACTAATTCTTTTTGTTGACATTCGTTGAATTGCTTTTTTAACCGCTGCTGAATGTCAATTATCTTAGCTTGAATAGCGCCGTAATTGGTCATAACTATTTTAACTTTAGATTGGCATTTTACCTATAAACAGGCATATTAATCAAGCGATCCTTCATAAGTCCATGTAACAGGCGTGTAATGCCGATGCCTCCTCCGAAACGGGAAATAAACTTTAATCCAAGGAAGTCGTCAAGCTCTTTCAATACTCTTTTTTCTCCGAATAACTCAAACAGTTTGGCTTTATACTTTCCTTCTTCAACAGTGTTGAAGCTATCAATCATTTGGGTTGGATTGCAGCTTCTTTCAGCAGATCCAATTGTCTCCATGCCGCCGATAATCACATCGCACTTCTTAGCTACCACTCCAACACCTTTTTGTCTCTCTCGTTTCATGTTCCAGAATGGATTGCTTCTTTCCGGGAAGTCGTAAAGGTATGCAACAACATCGGATTTACTCAACTTGCTTTCTTCTTCGTGACCAATATCTTTGCATTTAAGCATCTTACAGGCATCCCGATACGGCCACCGCATTTTGTTCTCAAACAAATCAAAACCACACTTAGACAAGATTTTATCAAGCACATCCATTAGGGTGGAAAAATCGCCACGCCCTTCAAATTCAAACATCGGAAATGCCAAATGATGCCTTCCGGGTGTTGGTTTTGGTTCATTCCGGTAGCTGGTCGTTAAACAGAACACACCCGGCAACTCCGGGTTTTTCAACAAGTCATGCTCCAACGACATTTGGTTGGTTTGAATAAGCGGCCATACCTCACCGGCATAGTTGAATGTGGATATGGTGAATGGATCCTCACAGGCTGCAAGAATGCTTAACCTGTTTTGCGGGTGTACTTCCAAGTACCCTAACTCGGTAAATACGCTTCTAAGAATTGAGGCAACGTGGTGGAAGTGCTGCGGGGAAATGACTGGAATTAACTCTTTGTACATGGGCTATCTTTGGGTTTGTAATTTGGATTTTCTGAAAACTCTATGCCTTGTAGTTCAGTAGGCATAATTTTAACAACTCCATCGTCAAAATATAAATTCTTCAAGTCGGTATATAGCGCACTTGACATTTCTTCGGTAAGCGCTGCTTGGTATATTTTGCCGTTCTTTGTCCTGATGAGCACTGCCAATGTGTCAAATATCAAATCATCTTCCATTGGGACGTTGGTTCTTTTTCTTATTACAAAGGTATTTTAATATAGGCGTATTGCGAGGGTCTCCAATTGGGCGGAATTAAATCTAAGTAGGGCTTAGGGTGTTCATATGAACAATCCTCTATAAATCCACCAACTGTAGTCCACGACTGATTACCATTAAACTCCAATAATCGCTTTGTCTCTGTGTCGAAGAAGGCATACCTCTTAGGGCTGTCGTCTATGCTAACGAATACTATCATTGATGTCTATTGGCTATTTCTGAAATAATCTCAAAGGCTCTTTGTAGCTTTAACTTGAATTCTTCTGCCGTAATCTCTTTAGCCCATGTCGTTTTAGATGGTAGTGCCCAAAAATCACGCTCATCTTTACTTGGTGAGGAGCTTATCTTAGCATAAGCATCTCTATCTGGATAGCGGGTATCGTATTCTTGAATAGTTAACACAATTCCACCGAAATAATAGTAATCGAAAGAGGTTGTTGACTGGTAATGATACGCAATGGTGGCTGAACTTTTATCTATGCTCATAACGGTTAGATTTTTATTACTATTTCTGTGGTGGTTTTTCAATTTTTTCAACAATCTTACCGCAATCATCACACTTTAACGCCCATCTTACCTCAGTTGATTTCTCATGCTTACACTCAGCCTTTAACCGGTCGATGGTCATTGCCTCTAACATCCCATCTTTAAAGCCATCCTCATAGCTTTTCCTATCGTAAGGGTAATTACTCTTAAAAGTGCATGCTTGACCGGCTGATTTGGCTAACTGATTTATCTGCTCGACAGGAAGCGTTTTTTTTGCTTTACACTTTTTATCATGCCTGCATAAATAGCAATACTCCCCAATCCACTTTACTGTTGGGTTTTCTTGCTTCTTAGCCCATTCAAGATATACGGTGGGCTGTTCGTAATCCCTACCGCACTGTTTGCATTTTAAAGGGGTGGTGTTCATGCTGGATTAGTTTTCTTCTGAATTGAACATTTTAAAGCCTTTAAACATGCGCGCCATTCCCAAGTCGTCATTGTTCATGTTCAATGAGCGAGATGCGGCGTTATTGTTTTCTTCAAAATAAACAGCGTTACTCGGATTATCCGGGTTGATGTTGTTTAATGCCATCCTGCCGAATGTACCCTTTTCGGTTATCTTCTTATGTAGGGCTTCCGAAATCTGACCAAGCGTAAAGCCGTTTACCTCAGCAAAGGAAAACGCAACATCAATAAGGTCAACAAACTCATAGATGTCTTTATGTTCGCTTGCCTGTATCTCTGCAAGTTCTTCTTTAACTTTCAAGGCGTAAAGCAGGTTTAGCTCTTCTTGGTTTTCAATTGTCTCCCATTCACCTTCTTTGAGGTGCTTGATTACGCCGGGGCGGACTAGTTTCTTTGGCATGGTCATAGTGGTTGTGTTGGATGTGGTTGTCCATCCATTGTGTTTGTATAGGGTGAATTGTTTAAAGGGTTCCATGGTGCTTACTCTGTTGACAAAATTCTAATTATTCCCGGAAGGGCGGCGAGGGCTTTTTCTAAAATTGCATCCGTCTCCTTTTTTCGGCAGACATCGCAAAAGGTTAAGCAGCGTTTTAAATGGAAGTTGTTGGGAAACTGATTACTCAAGGATACGGTTCTATCGTCTTGCTCGTAATGAACCCCGCAGGTTTGGCACGTTAGCTTTGGCATCAATGGTCTTGCTTTTTAAATATGTAATACTTATTCCTCCAATGGTTAAGACAGCTTTCAATTTCTCCCTGAGACATCCCGCTATCTTCCATGTCTCCGTCCATTTCGTCCCTTATATCGTCCATCTCAACCGAATTGATGTCGGCTAAAACTGTCTGCAATTGCCTTATCATTTCTTGAAAGGAGACTTTACCAGCGCGGCGTTTGTTGATGACTTCTACCAATCTCTCAAGCTCTTCCTTCTCTTTGATAGCTAGGCTCATATTACATACCTCCTTGATTATTTTTGTATTGCTCCAACAGGCTTTTCATTTGTAATAATAGCTCTGTTGGTGCGTCTTGGGTGATTGCATCTTTAAGTCCTTCAGGTAGCTTGACATTCACATCATCAAGCCCTCCATATTCGCTTGGGTCTAATAATTTCAATGCCTCTCTCAAATTTGCTCCCTTATCGGCAGCAAATACAAATGCAAGGCGTTTTAAGTACTCTATCCTTTCATTCGGAGAAAGTCTGTCGTAGTTTTCACCGTGCATTTTCTTATCAATGCGCTCCAACAGCAGCTTTGTTGCTTGTACTTGCGGTGCGCCCATATCCGTACATTCAGCTATTTGCCTCAACCGGTCTTCAAGGCTAAGGATACTTTTTCCAATAGCTTCCCTGTAAAGCATCCCAAAATCAGGATATTTCCTCTTCCACTCATTTATGACGTGATTGCTGACATACCCCGCCATCTTTCTGGCATCTACTTCATTCCCCTCATTCATTAACACACTGAGGTAAGTGACCATTTTCATTGCCGGACCGTAAATCGAAGTGGAAAACCGCCATTTTTCCAATACATCAAAAATGGTTGCTTCTTTGTTTTGCTCATACACTTCATCCCGAAGTAGAAGGATTAACCTAATCCTTTTCTCTACTTCCCTATAAGGGAAGCCCAATTCCCTGACGACATCATTCACATTGATAGTGAAATTACTGTCCTCTATGCCCTTTTTAATCATTACCCACTTATCGGCAGAAGTGAAAGTCATATTTAATTCCTTTTCCGCTTTTTCCCAGCCAATTTCCTTTTCTGCCGAATGCAATGAGATTTGGTCATAATCTATTTTGACAGCAACATACTCCCTGTATGGTGCTGCTGCTATACCTATTTGCGCCGCTTCCAAAAGCGACACCAGCTCATCGTTTATATTTTTAGCACTCATTCAGCACTCATGTTTAAATTTTAAATATAAGTATCTATAATTTTCTGATAATTATCAGATTATATATTTACTATTAGCCCACTGTAAATAATAGCATTTAAGCGAACTATTACACAAATATAAGCCAATTGTGTGAATAATGTCGCAATTAGCGACAAAAAACGATAATTAGTTACTTTTAAGAGGGTTAAAATAACTTTAATTGCGGTGTTTCCTTCTTTACCGGCTTGATAATACGGGGGTTGTGGATTAGGTTCGTGGTAATGGTTGGGGTCGTTAAAACCTTTTGTTCAGCTTCGAGTAGTTGCTTCGCTTCAAATTCTTTCATCATTTGCACCCCTATTTGATAGATGTATGCTTCTTCTTTCTCTATTTTCCTGATAACAGGTATCATCCGGGCAAACCGGATCGGCTTTCTGATCTCATAACCAAAATAAAAGGAGCATGGGTCTATGCTGTCATGGCAGACTATTTGACCCTCCATGCCGTGAAACAGGAAATTCACGGCTGTCAGATAGACACACATCGGGTCTATGTCCTCCCCAAAATAGTAGTTGCCGGGTGCAGCCGTGTTAGCAGCCAATAGCATTCTTCCGCTTCCACACGCACAGTCATTTATTTTAAGTCCGGTGTTTCTGCTACTTGGATTTAATAACATTCGGGCGTTCATATCACAAACATACTGAGGGGTGAAAAACTGCCCGGTTCTGCTTGCTTTTGATGGGGTATTGATAAAGCACTCGTAAAAGGTGCCTAAGCCGTCATACCAATGAACGGGACTAATCCTATCTGAGTAAAGCTCTATCATTATCGCAAACATTTGAGCGATAACTTTCAATTCTTTTTGATTGTATGACTTCACTATCTGCAAGTATCTTTCATCCATTTGCTGCATAGCGTAACAGCAGATGATTATTTCAAGAAAATCCGTCCACAGTCGGCTTTCAGTGTGCTTATAGGATAGTTCTACAAACAGGTCTTTGAAATCCCTCAACTCTTTTGGTAAATTGTCTGATGCCATAAACTTTCATATTGGTTTGATATGTATAAAATTACGATGCCGCCCTTGTGAGGCGGCAAAGTCTTTTAATAATCAATCAATATATCAATAGATGAATTGGCATTGTTTTACTTTCCACTCCGTTTTAGATACGACAGGTAGGCTTCATAACTCAGTCCGTAAGCGGTCGCTATTTCTTGGGGTCTTTTGTATATCTGCATAGCAACATCAGGATTAAAGCCATAGATGCTTTTACCTGCGGATTTCCAAAGAACGAGTTTATCTATGAACCTGCTTCTTATTTCGTCCAACTTCTTGACCGTATCGTAATCATGTGTTTTCAGGTGGGTTTGCCTTTGTGTGATTAAGTCCGCTAACCCGGCACTCAGGTAGTCATTGCACTCATCCATAAAGGAGGGGAACTTTTGAATATAGCTACTTACCTCTTCCGGCGAAAGTCCGGCATTACAACAAGCAATACTAAATCCTTCCCCGTTTCGGAGGCTTACCAAAATGACAGCTTTCTTATCAGAAGTTAGTTGTTCCATCGTTTAAGCATTTCTATTTCTTTCCCTAATTCATATAGCGATAGCTGACCCACTTCTGCAAACTTAATGCTCCCGTCAAGCGACTTTTGGTTTACGGTTTCTTTGTACTTTGTATCTTCCCCTAGTTGTGTTTCAGGAACGACCTTAATCCCTTCCTCAATAAAATGCTTCCAATCTTTCCTTCCAAGATTTCTGCCTTTCCGGGTATGTCTGTCATAAGCCCAATCAGGGATATTAAATCTGAAGTTCGTTTCCTGTAACTGCTCTAGGAAGTCTTCCGTTTGCAGTACGACAGAAGGGATTGCGGCAGGCTCGGAGCATAATGAAAGTACTGCGGATGATAAGGCTAAGACACATTCAGTCCCTTCCTTACGGGTACGAATAGAAAAGTATGCTTCCCTGCATTGTTTTACAAAAAGCGATCTGCTTCTAGCTGCGGGGTTATTTGCTCCTACATGAGTGAAAGCAGACTGCAAGAGTATCAACCAAGCTGTATAAGGTTGCGCCAAACTGATTTCAAAGATGGATTTAAAGCAGGTGTCTTTGTCTTGCTTCCCTAGTGCATCTATGAATATGCTGTAAAGCTGATTAAGACTTTTGTTGTGGGCAGTCTGTATGTCATTGAATAGGGTAGAGCCGAACATGCTCTGTTGTTCGGATGCCTTTCCGCTTGCCTTTGTGGTGTATAGGCGGTAATCTATCGGAGCAATCCAATCGGTGAATGTGCCGGCATTTCCGATATGAATACCGGTAGATGCGCCATCAATCGGGAGGTTTATGTCTGCTTTCAAATCATCCAATGAAAACCGGTACCCTTCCGTTTCTAATTCGTCTATCAGGGCTTCCTGAAAATCACAGGACAACCTTGATTTTGGAAATCCACACATGCTGTTTATCCCTGCGGTTAAACAATCTATTGAACGGAAACCAACCGATGATAAAGCAAAGTACGCCTCACCGCAATGCTTTAGGTATGGGAGCACTGTGTAGTCATCACTGTACACATCTTCTAAGGCAATAGTGATTAGCCTGCGCCACACGTAATAAGGGGTATTTGCTAATAACTCCCTGGCACAATTGAAAGCTAACTGAACTTCTGACCGCCTGATGGACTTTTGCATACAAGACGTTAGTTCGTCAAACTCGTAATCGTTTCTAGTTTTGGGTCTGTACATACCTTTGTTTTTTTTATTATTAAAGGTATGGGTTAATCGGGTGTTTTCGGCTGTTCCGGCTGATTATCATCTTTATAATCAATCGTTTCAGCTTCCAACATAATTTGCTTAAATCTTTCGAATGAAATTACTCTTGTCGTGCCAATATTGCTGTTCTTATAGCTTTTCATGGTGGGGAGTTGGAGTATCTCCTTTAACGATACCCAATCCATTTCGTTGGTACAGAAAATAACAACGGAGTTGTAGCTTTCCTGAAAGTTTTGAACGATCTCGTATTCGGGTTCTAATTGTTCCGCTATGCCCTCCAAATCAAGGGTCGCTAACTTTTTAACGACTTCATTGTAGTTTACCCCAATCAACGGTTTTGACTTTTTCAGTTTCTCCAAATCAATATCATGCCGGGCTGCAAATGCTACTAATCCGTCTGTTGTGATTTTTGCAAAGGAGGTGTTGTAGCCGAGTAGGATGTCTGCTGCTTCCTGTTCTGTTTCTGCCATGATGTAAATGACAGGAATACCTTCTTTGCCGTCTTTATCCATCACTACCCATCCTTCCTCTATCAGTTCTGTAACCGCCCCTATGCGTTGATGACCGTCTAATATCTTTGCCGTCTTTTCATCCTTAGATAAATCAAACCACAGGTAAACAGGGGCTGTCCATCCTAGCTGCTTGATTTCGTCTTTCAGCTTTCTCCTTTCCTGCGGTTTATGCGTTTTTAGGTCTCCCTGAAACTCCTCAAACTGATCTGCTTGAAGCAATTCGGTGTAATCGCATTTGATACGGATTATTCTTTCAGACATAATTCTGGGTTTGTTCTGGTGGTAGATGAAGACTTTAGATAGTTGATTGCCGTTTTGCTGTCTGGGGAATACATCAATAGGTCTATGATGCTCAGGTTTGGTTGAAACGGTTGAGGTCTTGGGTAGGGGTTTGGGGTATAACTTACCTGCTCTACGGTTATTCCTGCTTGTGTAAACTTTTCGTGTTGCATATACTTTTCACTGCCGGTGCCACAGATGTATGTATCTGCACTGACAGAACGGCATATCTTTATCAGCCTGTCGTTTTTGTCTTGTACGGTTTCTTCTAATGATAGTGTTGATGCTCTTATGATGGTCCGGTGGATGCCTAAGTATCGCGCTATGCTTTCCGTTAGGTCTAGGTTTAACATCGCTAGGTTTCTATGTAAGGAGGCTCTTTGGTAGGCTGCGTTTAAGAGGGGGTGTATTCTGTGAAAGGATGGGGCTTTGAGGTATCTGTGTGTAATAGTGGCTATGTGCCTGCTTGGATTAAACTCATCGGCTATCATTACACTTTTAACGGGGCTTTTGTGGTTTGGTACAATGACCGGAACTGTCAGCCATTGCCATCCTGCGGGTCCGTCTATTTTGTTTCGATTGTGGAAGTGGTTTTTTAAGTACTGAGCGGTGTCGAATACTACCCATACATCCGACAGTAATAGCTTCACCCAAAATCCGGGATACGGAATGTGTTCGGGCTGATGGATGCAACATTTGATGGACATAGCTATATCACCATTTTCTGTAAATAAAACAATTCGGCATACTCTACTCCTTCCATACCGGATTGCTGACACTCTATTGCTCTGAATTTAGCCAATGCTTCCACTACGTTTTCGGAGGTAGGGGATGGCGCGGGGCGTAGTTGTGAGGAATAACACCGTAGGGCTTCGAGTTTTGCTCTGTACGCCTCTTTAGTGAGTGGGTGGTATATTTTGCCACCGGAAGGGGATAAGCAATGTGTGGGCTGATGTTGTACGTATCCGTACTCGTATAGGGCAACTGTCTTTACGGTTTGTTTGTGGTGTGGGCGTAATGCTGACCACGCTGCATCGAAGACTGTTTTGTGGTCGTGGTTTAGGGATGGGTAGGGGAGTAAGACAGTGTCGTAGTTCCCTGCTAAGATGTATTCGTCCAACTTTGATACCAAGTCCACCATGGCAACGGTATCGAGGCGCATGTCCATGTTCGGGAATAATACACCTGCTATCTGACATCCTAATATCCCGCAGCTTCTTTCAAGCTCTCGGTAACGTTGTTCGTAGGTGGCGGCTACTGACAGGTGCGGGTGATGGATGCCGCCTAATGCGACCACTACGACATCCACTCTCTTCTTTTCATTGGTTTGCTTCCAGATAAAGCCGCCACAGCCTAGCACTTCATCATCTGCGTGTGGGGCTATAATCAATGTGCTCTTAAACATAGTTTAGGGTTTAGAATGGGAATACTAACATGCGCTCGTAAGGGTGGCGGTTCGATTTGCCGGCAGCCCGTTTATACGAGCTATCCGGCTTTAATCGAACGACATCCCCAAAATATTTTTTAAGCAGTTCAAAGCCTTGCTTTTCATTGTCCCAATTCCTGAACATGGCTTGACCTCCTGAATTGTTTCTGTTCTTTACCTCCCTGAACCCAAATCGGTTATCCCTGAAGGTGTATCTGTGATAATAGGCATTCAGGCAGATAATCCAATAGTCATCTACCATAAATGCTTTAGGGTTGTAGAATAGTCCCGACTTCTTCCAATCTATAAAGCCTATGTAACCGGATGGGATAAACCCTGTGTGTTGTATCGGTCGTAACGGGTTGTACATTCGTATGTCTGCTACATTGTTGAAGCCAAACACGAAGCATCCTAATTCTAGGGCGGTTTCGTAGGTGCCTTGTATGATGTCCCGGACTTCTGAAGGGGTATAAAACACTTGTCTTTCTGTGGGGGCGATACCCATGTGAAACATTCCCGTTAAATCGTCATCCATTTGAAAGACAGTATCAAAACGGTCATTGATCCACTGTCTCTTTAGCGGTAAGCCTTTAATGCTGTCCGGGTGGGCGAGTACTTCAATTTCGGGGTAATGCTCTCTGTACGCCTCTGATTGGCTTTCAGGCACACAAAGAATTGGGTCAGTAACCATCTTGTGGGTGGTTACCAATCCGGCTCTTGACATGGAAGGGATAATGATGGGGATTTGTATCGGCTCAACCATAGCGCAATATTAGCACTTGTCTTTGCCGGTATTGTCGCTAATAGCGACATCATGCAACTAATAGTTGCTTTTTATGTAAACCGCATCACCGATGGCTTGAATTGCAGGACTGCGGTGCCGATGTTTCCGTTTCTGTTTTTTCCTATGATGACTTCTGTGGTGTCCTTCGTTGAATTGCCTTCATCATCGTACTCTATTCCGTATAATTCGGGGCGGTACATGAGCCAAACCATGTCTGCATGCTGTTCAAGTGAGCCACTTTCTCTCAAGTCGTACAACTTTGGTCTTTTGTCGGTTCGGCTTTCTAAGTCTCTTGTGAGTTGCGATAGGGCTATGATGGGGATATTGAAGCTCTTACACATGACTTTCAACATTCTGCTGATGAAAGATATTTGCTGCTCCCTGTTTTGAAACTTTTTTGTGCCGGGATTTAACAACTGGAGGTAGTCTATAATAACTAACCCTACTCCAAGTTCTGCTATCATTCTTCTTACCCTTGCCCTAAGTTCAAAAACCGGTAGTGCTGGGGTGTCGTCTATGTAGATAGGGGCGGATGCGATATTGGTGGTTACTAGCCTATGCCAATCCACATCGTTTAGTTTCCCTGATGTGAAGCTGCTTAGGTCTATGCCGGTTTCTTCTGACAGCAAACGATTGACTAATTGGTTGGCAGTCATTTCCAGGCTGAATATCGCTACCGGTATGCGCCGGATTGAAGCTGCAAATTTCTTGGCGATGTTTAAGGCAAACGCGGACTTTCCGGTAGATGGGCGGGCTGCAATGATGGTTAGCTCGCCGGGGGATAATCCGACTATAATGTCATCTATCTTTTTGATACCCGTAGGCAAAACGGTTGAATGGGTTTTGAATGCTTTCACCGCTTCCGGGAGTATCTTCGAGATGATGTCCGCATCGTGATGGATATTCGCTGCTGCGATTTCAAGTAGTCCTTGCTCGTAGAAATCCAAAACGGATTGTGCGTCTCCCATTTCTGAATACGCCATTTCATTGACTGTATTTGCAAGTGCCACCACATCGCGCCTGATGGCTTCCTGTATCAGTATGTGCGCATCTTTCCAAACATCATTTGAAAAACTCTTCGACACGGCTTCCAAGCAGGCGGTAATTTCTTCGTACTTGAATACAGAGAAATACCCTTTCTTCTGTAACGTTTGCTTGACTGTCAGGATATCTATCTTCCCTCCATCATCGAACAGGTTCCAGATACATTCAGCTACTGCTTTATGTATTGAGTTACTGAAATGGTGTGGTGCCAGGAATGCCGCTAATTCATTGATGCCTTGCCTGTCGTATAACAGGCAGTTTAGAATATTGGCTTCAATGTCTTTGGTTTGTGTATTCATAGCGTAGCCTTAAAGGAAACGGTTTTAAGGTAATGGTTTACTTCTGCACACCCGAAACCCGACATTGTTGAAACTGTTGTCGGGATAGAAGTAGTTGCGGAAAGCATACCGGCAGTTATCGGGATAATTGAGCCAAGACCCGCCACGAACCACGCGGGAATTGCCTATTTCGGGTCCACGCGGGTTGTTAGACGGGCTGTGACGGTAATACTCACTGTCCCAAAAGTCCTGACACCACTCCCATACATTACCGCTCATATTGTACAACCCCAAGGCGTTAGGGGCGAAGCTATCTACCGGTACGGTATGTCCCCTGTATTGCCCTGCTTCTGAATAGGGCCGCTTGTAGCTTGACATGGCATTAAAATTGACTTCATCGGAGCGTAAGATATTATGACCATTGCCAAACCTAACCTTCTTGCCTCCTTCCCGAGCTGCATATTCCCATTCTGCTTCTGTTGGTAAGCGATAGCCGGTAGCTTCCCAATTTACGGTTACATTTTCTCCGTCAATCGTATAGACCGGTTCAAACCCGTCCATCAGCGACAGCCAATTACATATCTCTACGCAATTGTACCAACTTACATTCGTTAGCGGCAGGTTGTCGGATTTTTCCAGCATCGCTAACGTTATGCACGCCGGAACAGCGCACATGAAGTGTAGCATGTATGTGGCTTCAATGCCGGGAAACTTCTTCCGCATCTTGTCTATGATAAACGCAGAAGACATTACCGTAGAAGACAGGTAAAAGTCTGAAACCGTTACCTCGTGTACGGGCTTTTCGTCTTTGTAATGGTTGTCATCAAAGACATCCCCCATCTCGAAGGTGCCGCCTTTGATGAATATCATGTTATTGCCTCCGAACGGAGAGTTGGTGGGGGTGGGTAAGACTGCGCTATTTGTTTCAATGCTCATGTTGTGGTGGGGTGTATATTGGAGGATTGGCTTCTTTAAAATGGTATTTGCGTAACATCGCTTCCATCTTAGCCCTCGACAAGTTTCCTGATTTCCACTGTCCTATGTAAACTCGAAGGGTCTTATCTTCATGTCTCGCATTCACAAAACGGTTAGACGTAGCTAACATTCTAAACGCTTCATTAATATCTAACATGATGTATTGTTTTTGATAAATAAAAAAGTGCTACCAAAACAGACGTTTAGTAGCACTTACCCTTTTAAGTAACTAGAAAGTTGAAACTGATGTCCCAACAACGGGGCAAAGATAAGCAATTAAGGAACTGCTTTTTACTACTTTCTGTACTTTATCAGGGTTTCCAACCATAAAAATCATTTATTTTAGTGAATATGCGACCTTTTATTTTTAGAGTTCTGCCAATTCATCCATTTCATCATCCCAAAACATAGTCACACTTATCAAGGCAGGTTCCACAACAACCTTCATAATCTCTTCAAATGTTCTGCTTTCCCAGTCAAACGGGTCGAATGGGTCATAATCGGTGTTGATGACTTTGTGATTAACCCATTCTTCTTCTGGTACTTCTACAATCTCATCGGTACTATCTAATTCCCACAAGTCAATTAGGGTGGTAGCGGAATAGACTTTAAGGGCCTCGATGTTTGTATTGGCTGCTACATACTCTGATGCAGGCTTTTTATCAACGGTTAGTTTGATTTCAAATACTTTCATAGATTTAGTCTTTTTCAGGCGAACCACTTGACAATAATTTGTCATTAGGAATAAATCCTGTACCCTTCCCTCCAAATTTTTCCAAGAACTCGACCTCTAGCTTTGCCGAGTTGATAATAACTTGTGATACAGATGCGATTGCCTTAGCTTTAGCAACGTCCATAGTGCTTTCTTCATCTAATAACGCCTCGATAGTGGCGAATAGGTGGTTTCTTAGGTCCTCAATTTTATTCTTTGGCATTTATTGTCTTATTTAGTTTTGCATTTAATCTAATTGCCCATTTTAATTCACGCGGATACCTCTGTATTGTATTTCGTAACATCAATTCAGCGTTACTGATACATTCAAGGTTTTCAATCTCACAGTTCATAGTGTTCTTGTCTTTGAACACTATGTTAAAGCCTTTCGGCACTTTACCGTTTGCCTGTTCCCACACCCAAACGTGTTTAAAGGTCAAGGTTTTAGCACCCGGCAATTTTATCGTTTTATATTGCCTCCCCTTGCTGTCTGTCTTTATAGACTCTTGCCAATCAGACATCACATTGTGGGGTTGCATCCCCTTTTTAAACTGAGTTGTCGAACACCTTTTTATGCTTTCTGCCGGCATATACTCGATTATCTTTTTGCCTTTATTGTGTGCGGGTGTCCCTTTTTTAAACCTGTGCGCCAAGCCTTTTTCGTTTAGTCTTTTAGCCTGTCTGCTCAATTCCGTTTCTCGAAATTCATCAGACTTTTTTAGACCCATCACCCTTGCTTGCTGAGTGATTGAACTGTAAGAGCGGTTGAGTGCTTCACAAACTACTGCTGTGTAATTGCATGGAAACATTTCACGCATCACCTTACATTCGTCTTCTGTCCATATCTTTCGGGTTCTTGGCATAATACTATTGGGTCTATTTTAAATTTACATCCTCAAAATCTACACCCGAAATTGACACCTTATTGTTTTTGGAGCGTATGCAAAAGCCTCCTCGACCGGACTTCCCTTCAATAATAACCGTTTCGCCGGCTTCAATAATCCCGCCGCCTCTATTTCGTTTTGTCTTGCTTAAAGTGGCTTCTTTATCACGAAACCACTCAGCATTGTGTTTACGGTATTGTGTTTGTGTCATTTTCCTCCTTTCTCTTTAAACCTCCTAATCAACTCGCTGATAAGCATATCAAAATCCTTTACGCTAGGCGGTATTGACATTGTAAAACTATTTCCGCCTGACTTACAAAGTTCAGATAACTGCTGATCCACTTCTTGAAGAAGTTCATTATCAGGCATCGCTTCTTGAAGTTGCCTGAATATCTCTTCCGGTGTCGGCTCTGTGTTTGTCTGAATTACAAAATTGTATTCAGCCACAGCAGCATTTGTCGCTCTCAATAGGCGACCTAAGTTTTTCGGGTAAGTGTACAAAACTAAGTTGCTGGCTTGTTCGTGAAGTTTGGCAAGGTCATCTATCGCCTCTCTGATTTTTTCCTTGTCGGAGTGCCTAATGGGTATCTTTTCCATTATTCTTTCACCTTAATCTGCTTATAGAAATAAGGCTGGGCTGCCAACGTGAAATACAGAGTAGGGTAGCCTTCCATCGGACTGTCTTTAAAGACTTCTATAAACCCTTCGCTACCGTCATCTGATAGCTGCCATGAGGCGAACACCACCGGTATTGTATATCGGTTGCCTTTCTTACTCAGAAACTCAACATACATGGTGTAATCTGTGAGGCGGTTTACTGCGAAATTCTTATGCTCTAGGTATCCCTCCCTTTTTAAGATTTCGGAGGTGGGTATATCAGCGCGCTCTTGCATTTTAACTGCTTCATCTGAAGATGGAGGGGGAGTAAAGGCTACCTGTTCCTGAGCGAATGAACAGATGCAAAACAAAAACAAGAAAATGACTGTGAAAAACGCTTTCATGTGAATGGGGGTTTTGATTGATTTATGTGTATCGCGGTGTAAATTTAAAACAATTAGTTGAATTTAATAACAATTAGTTACTTTTTTCTTTAAAAAAACTTCAATTAGCGACATTTGATTTTATTTCTCTGTTTGTGAAGGGCTTTTAACCAAATAAACCAACAAACTTTTCTCGGCATGTACGGTGTGAAAATTGTTTTCACCGGAGGTAACCTTTAAGGTGTCTCCGTTCACTTCCAAGACAGTCCATTCTTTAAAGGTTGGTTTATTCTTTCGCTTGTACCTATCGCCTGCTATCAGATTGGCAATAGGTATCATTCCGTTTGTATCTGCCGTACTCACTCCATCAAGCGTATAGGCTTTTCTTTCCTGTTCAGGTGTGTGCTTTTCTGTTCTTACCACATCCTTTAACGTTGTCTGCTTGGGTTGCCGGGTTTCCGGTGGTGGGTTAAACATATCGTACTCCATCTCTGCTGCTTCCTCGTACCGGTTCTTATTGGCTCTTAGTTTTGAGAGCTTTAACCTTGTATCATCTGCCTGAGCAAGCAGATCGTTTCTTTGCTTGATGGCTCTTATCCTTTCAATAGCCGTTATTGATTTGATTAGGAGTAGGTGTATTTCGTGGATGCCTTTATCCATCGCACTTATCTTTTCAAATAGTGCCTGTTCTTCACTTTCATATCGTTTAATGGCATCCGGCTTTGATACTTTACCTGACAATACAAGCGGCTTGCCTTTTGAGAAACTTTCCCTCGACACAATAGACTTTATCCTTTGAAGAAACTTGCCCTTATTGGTGGCTTTAAAATTGGCATCCACCACCAACCATCTGAACATTTCAAGCTCGTGTTCATCAGACAGTTTATCTGCGAAGTCTATCCTTGTTCTGCCAACCATGGAGGCTATACTTTCAAGTGTATTCCTTCCGGTTTGGTCTCCGGTGTCAATGGTGGCTGTAAGAGCTTCCATCAATGCCCCTTCCGGGTTTAGGTGTAGTAGCTCCATCAGGAAGTTAAGCGACCGCCTATCTTCATACTTTAAGATATAGTCCTGAATACCTTCATACCCTAGTGCCTCATACTTCTCTCTGTACAGCTTTAATCTTTCGAGGTAGTTTTCCCTGCTTCCTATATTGTTGCTGTTCTTAGCGTACTCCATTGCTTCTGCTTCGGTACCCTCGAAAAACACCGAGTGGATGGTTGGCTTTTTTAGAATGCGATGTGCCTGTAATCTGGAATGCCCGGCTAATAGCCATGTCTTTCCATTGATGTCTTTCCAAAGTGTTATTGGATTGACTATCATTAACCGCTCATCATAGTTCTCACAAATGATGGCTACGCTTCTTTCACTGTGTGCGGTATTTCTATTTTGAAACCTCTTGAGGTCTATGATAATTTCTTCTAAGCAAACTTCTGTTATCATTACAATTGTAGGGTTTGAGATTTTAAAAAAGCCTGACACCTTTACTGATGTCAGGCTGTAAATGACTATTAAAACGTACCAGATAACTTTCTCTATCGTATCATTACAGGCATAATGAGCGCGGTTTCAATCTCGGTAGAGTTAATCATTATGGCTTTGTCTGGGCTGTAAAAACCAAAGACTAAGGTGTCGGTAGTGCTGCCCTGCAAAATGATGTCATAAAACAAGTTTGCGTTTACACCAACGACCATTTGAGGGAACTCCGTTTCTGTTTTTGCAACTTCCGTTCTTACCTTCAGTGTTTCATCCATGGTGGTGAACAAGGGACCATCGTCTAACTGCTTATTGCAAATCAACTTCATTTCGTTTTGATGCACTACGATTATTAAACGGTTGGTGGCTTCATCACATAGGGTCTTGGCTCTTTTTAAGGTAGAGAGCATCTGAGATTTGCCGACTGTGACGGTAAGCGGTGGTTCTGTGTTGGGGATAACTGATTTGTACGCAGGATATGTCCCTTCAACAAACCCGCATCTGACTTTTACGCCTGCTACATCAAACTCCAGTAGTCTATTCTTTAAATCACAAGCAATGGATACTAATCCGGTTGTGCCGGCAAGCAACTTGAAAGCGATGGGCGGCATGATGGCGGATGGATCGAACTTTTCATCTTCATTTTCATTCAAAATGACCGGTTTGGCATCAATAGTCTTGTAGAGTAGGATATGTGCGTTGGTAGCAACTAGCCTGATGCTTTCATTTGTGGCTTTCTCTACATAAATACCGGTCATCGCCGGACGCAGGTTGTCATCGCCAACCGCAAATGAAACACCTTTAACGGTTTTGAAAAGGATTTCAGAGGGTAGGTAAAACTTGAAGTCCGGCATTAGTATTTTGCGCCTGTTGGGGTAGTCTTCAACCGGGTCGGATAGAAAGCGGTATTTGCTGCCTGTGTCTGTGGTGATGGTGATAACTCCATCATAGCTTACAACTTCGATAGGACAATTGAGGGCTTCTATTACCGGAAGGCTTTCAATTGGTAACAGGAATTCATAATCGGCAATGTCTGTTTCAAAGGTGCTTTCGTCTTCTTGTTTTTCTGTGAACGGTTGCTGATTGATAGGCGAAAAATCATCGCACATATCTTCATCATCATCAATCGTTTCTTCTTCTTCAATTTCTTCGGATGGGGTTGTGTACATCCATTCAGGAAGACCTTCTTCATCATAAATCGGGGCATCGCCTTTTTCTTCTTCAATGGTGGGCACTTCCTCCGGTTCTGCTTCTAGTACTTCAACAGCTACTTCGGCTTCCTTTTTGGCTTTGCGTTTGTATCTCGGCTGTTTAGGTTCTTCAGCTTCAAAATACGAAGGGTCATCCAAGAAATCATCGTACTGGTTGTTTTCAAATTCCTCATCACTAATGTCAAAATCTTCACCGGGCATGTCTTCGTTTCCTTCCGGCAGCATCAACATTTCCGGCTGTTCCTCGATGGGTGGGTCAATGATGATTTCATTGGTTAAGCCATGTACCGGCATCTTTACGGAAATGGTTGTGGTGAGGTCGGTTGCTGTCAGTGTTGCTTCGCTTCCGGTTACACTTACTTTAACATTGCCGTTTACTATCGGCAGGACATTAGCCTTGCTGTTTGCTACCGGCATCACTTTCTTTAGTGCAGACTTAAATAGTTCTGAATGCACTCGGAACCCTTTCGGGGGTTTGGGGGATTTTTTTTCTTTCATCTTAAACGAGTTTTAATTTGTAATCGTTATTGATTACGAATGTAAATTTCGGTTAAGTTGAAATTAAGCAGGCATGTTTATCGGAAAAGCAATATTGAAACAATGTTGTTTCTTATGCCGCTATATTACGCGTGAAGGTGGTAGAATGATTTACAAATAAGCAAGTGCAATATAGTTGCAAAGCAGGTGCATTGTATTATCTACTGCAAATATGCTCCATGGGGCAAATGGGGGCTTTGCAAAATTGCTTTGACCCATATTTCTCATATACCATGCAACAAACTTGCTTCTGTCAATAGCATAGTGTGAGAGATATATTGCCAATACAGCCCAAAGGCTTCCAATGAAAAGAAAAGGTAGTGAATAGGTAATGCAATGGACTTGGCAAGCTAATTCGCCCTTCCAAGTAAGCACTTTCTTATTTTGAGCCATCCAGTCGTTTTGGAATAGATAGTCTCCTATTAAATGTAAAATGAGTTGTATCACGGTTTTTATGGCTTATCTCGTAATATCTTAATCCCCATTCTTAACGATTCGAACCGCATCGTGTATTGACATATTATGTGAAATAAGAGCTACTATAATATCTCTCAAATCTCTGAGAGTTGATGTGCCATAGTCTTTTATCCTACCATAAGGCACTCCGTTTATAGTTATATTGCCATTTATATCTGCGGATATGGAAATTAGCGTTTCTGTTTTATTATCCATGTTGTAATATGTTGTTTTATTGATTAAAACATAATTGGACATTTTTAGTTTTAAATCAGCTTCAGAAATTAAAACATTATCGCAATCAGGCATAAAATCAGGCAATTTATTTAAACGCTCACAAATTGTCCTTATCTCATCTTCATCATCAATATTAGTATAGATCTCTTTTCTGCCGTCTGTAAATACGACATAAAATTGATTTGGACATATCGATGTGTCCTTTGCTTCTAATATTCTATAAGTCCAGATTTGTCCTGCCATTTTATTCGCTTTCGGGGTTGATGTTTTCAATTATATCCTCTTTGAGAGGTCTTACAGGTGCGATACAAACGGTGCATTCTCCTAAAGTGAATTTATGTTTACTTAGCTCATATTTTCTGCTTGTCAAAACTATTTGGTTGATTGAAAGCAATTCGGCAGCCTTTACAATGCTTTCGAATTTATCGACTTCGAAATAGGTTTCGTTAAATCTGAGCAATTCGCGGAAGCTTTCTATTGTTTCTCCCGTTTCAATGTTTTTTATTTTAAAAAACCCTTCTCCATCTTCGCAGACCGGGCATTCCAAATCATAAAGATGCTGATTGCCGAAGCTGTCTTTGAATTTATACGTAACAAAGTTGATGCCATGACAATCCGGGCATTCGCTCTCTTCGATGTTGTAGGTCTTACCGGTTTTTTCTTTCAGACTTTTAATGGCTTCTCTAAGAGCCGTAGTCTCAAACACGATTGGTTCAATATTGTCCTCCGGTATTATGGATAATGCGTTAGGTGGGTTTTCGGCAGGAGTGAAATCAACATTTTTCAATAGCTCCTTTTTAAAGCAAATCAAAACCATTGCATCTGTTGCAATAACATAGTCTTCACTGAAGAATGGTTGCTTTATATTCGGTCTAAAATTGTCTGTTCCAACAAACATTTTTAATACTTCGCTATAAACATCTGTTGTGTCATTTGACTTTACGGTTTCAAGTTCTTGCATGGTTTTTATTTTAATGTGGTTAATTATTTTCTCTTTTTCAAATGATGCGGATGCCGGGCAGTCACCGAAAGCACATAATTATTCGGTCAGCTGCAACCATAACCAGTTACATCATGACCAACCCAATTACTAACAAGAGAAAATTGAACTCCTTTAGGGGCTTTTTTTAGTTTCCTTCTAAATGCCTTTACGGTTCTACAATCTTGATGCGAACTAAATCCTTTCTTCCCTGCTTTTGGATTTATTTCCCATTTATTAGAATTGTCATTAAACCACCATCCATTTTCAAAGGTAGTAAAGCCACAAAACATATAATTTATCCTTGTTCTTTTTTTGGCTTTGTATCTTAATTTCATTGTGCCAATCGTTATTAAATCAGGTAAAAAGCAATCTAAAGTTAGTCAATCATTAGCACGCCATCGTAATTCGCGACTTGTAGCGGGAAAATGTTAATTGGCATAAACAGCACTTCAAACACTCCTACGCGAAACAAAACCGCTTTTTTGGGATCCGAGTAATGAACCAATTCAATTTCTGCACCAACAAAATCCTGAACCCTGACAAGACTATAAAACAATCCAATATTGAAGTAGGCTTCTTTAAGCTGTACAATGGATCTCCCAAATGTCTTCTTGCCCGTTTTTACGATTCTCTTTTTTTCAGATAACCCGTCACCATTGCATTGAGGACACTCAAATCTTTTTGTCCAATGTTCAAATTCCCAATCAACATCTCCACAGCCGTCACACTTTTGGCATTCAACATCCTTACCTACATATTCTAACTCGTCTTCTGTTTTAAACGGTTCAAACGCTTCATTTTTTATGCGTAGTATTTCACTTGTGTTTGATGCCGGAATAATCGCCTCCAATTGCAAGGCAGGGTATTTGTTTTCTAAAACAAAATCGATATTTGCCTTATCGGTTCTAATAAGCGCATGGGCATCTGTTGCATAGACTTTCCCGTTATACTCAAACGGCTTGAGCATGACAGGTCTACTTGTACTAATGGCAACGAACAAATTGAAAATATCGGTTAACTGCACATTTTCAATAGTCTGGCTCTCTTGGTTTAATGACGTTTCGTTTTTCATGTTTGCATTTATAGTTTGTTGAAGGCTTGTAATCCTAATCGTCTGTTCCAATTGCGGTTAATAAATCAATTCATCTAACGCCAACGTAAACAGCGTATAAGCGAGCATCTTATTTTCAGGTCTAGAGCGATGATAGCCAACAGTAATTCTCACGTCTATCTCTTCGCTATACAATGTTACCGGTGGAAATCTGACAGGGCTAACATGCTGCCCTCCCATGGGTGCCTTTACTGGAGGAACTTCCCACTTAATGTTGTCTTTAATGCGCTTTTTAATTTCTTCAATGTCAACAGTTGCCATAATCGGTTATTTTATTCCCAACTCTTTTTTAATAAAGCTCCATTCAAACCGGGTTAATGTCAAGTCTGATTTTAAGTACAGAGGATGCATCGGTATTCCGTCTTTTGAAAGAGCAATGTAGTGCAACTTAACACAGTTTAATCTGACTGCAAAGTCTATTAGTGCAAAAGCACTTGTGCCATTTAATAGTTTTTTCAATGTTGGCTTGTTTCCCCAAGCACATACGATTGCTGACACCTTATCCGATAGCTGTCTTGTGTGCCAAATGTTTTGGTCTCCCCATGGGTTATGGGCTTTCAGCAATTCAGCCGGTTTACTGGCTCGGTAAGCAAACAGGTTACAGACATACAAGCCGCCATAACCCCATGACTTTGCAAAACGGATGCATCTGCGAATAGTCGGATCGTCTTTGTCTGCATCTGCGGTGGATGGGTTGAGCATAATGAACATTATCAAAGGCTTTGTTTCATCCCATATACGCGACAGGACGTAACGATACTGTTTGCAGTCGGATATAACTGCATCGGATACGAGGTTTTGCTTTTTAGAAATAGTTGGCTGTTCCATGACCGATTTAATAATGATTATATTTTATAGCTGATTGCGAAGCGAGCAACTTGTATCTCTTTACCGCATCAGATAGATAGCTCTTCTCTTTCTCGATGCCCACAAATTCAAACCCAAGTTTGTGGGCTGCAATAGCCGAACTAGCACTACCTAAATGTGTGTCTAATATTTTCATTCCCGGAGTGGCGAAGTCTATCAGGCACTGCTCGTAAAGCATGATTGGTTTTTGATGGGGGTGAATTTTAATAGTCGGTTCACATCTAACGCAGCCTGCCCAAGCAAATTCATATTTCAAGAGTGGGTACTTTGTAAATGACACCCACGCTAATTCACCGGCAGAACCGAACTGCGTCTTGGGATTGTTTTTCTTATCCCAAAATATCAAATGGTTGCTGGGTGGCAGGTAGTTCCAAAAATAATTGCAGCCCCAAATTATCTGATGCCTGCTTACCCGAAATAGCTCTTTGAAATATTCTTCGCCGGGCGTTGTATCGTTGTATTTGTGTTTGTGGTTTCGGAATTTTGAAAACTTGTCTTTATTCCAATTTTGACCAATACCGTAAGGGGGGTCAACAATAGCAATATCAAACTCATTATCATCCATATCTTTCATTGCATCCATACAATCGCCATGTATAAACTTGGTGTTGCCGGAAGTGAAAAATGGGTCAATGTTGACCGTTTTATCTTTTATTGCCTGAACCATTAGAAGGCTTATTTAATGCTTTAAACGTATTATTGAAATATTTGAATATGTTTGCAGACAAGTTGGAGCACATTATGGCTTCATTGTTTAGCGTATTGCCCATTATTATGAAACTCTCATAGATAATAAAGAAAAACCTGCACCCGGAAGACCACGTAATTGATTTAACCTCCTTATTAAAATCATTTTCTCGCAAAAGAATATTATGGATTTGCGGCTCAACTTCAATCAATTCCTTATTATGTGGATTGAATACAACAAAGTCTGAATTCTTATAACCATCCCTAATTAACAACCCGCAGCTTATTAGGCTGTTTTTTATTTCTTTAGATGCTTCTGATAGGGGGAATAGGCTTAACTGTGACATGATGCTTTCTATTTAATTTATAGGCTCTTTCTTGAACCATATACTTAATTCCAAACCAAAAAAACAAATCTTTTAGCAATATGTCAAAGGTCCGGCGTACCATACTGAAACCCCAAAAATAGTCCAATTGCATTGCCGGTTGTACTTTCTTTGCAGCCATCTATTACTAAAAAAAACTCGTTCAAATTTCACCTTGTATTTCATCCCTTTATTACATTTACTATCAAAACAAACAAAGCTGTTTATGCACTTCCGTCCGGTTAGCTTCCAAAATCTCATTTACAATATCAACTATCTGTGATTTTGTGAGCTTTATGATTTCTGCTCCATCAGTTGTAACTCCATCAGTTGTAAGGTGCGTGCCATTCCACTCCCAACCACAACCAATCCACCCAAATTTACTTAAAATATCGCTGCCGCCTTGATGGGAAGAAGGAGAGGTAAGGGCTTCTATTTGTTTCCAAGTAATGCCGGTTTTCAAATACCTATTTAGTGCATAAAAATGAGAAGAGCGAAAAAAGCACCTTGCAACTGCGAGGTGTTTTATGCTTTTCTGTAACTCATCAGGCAATATAATTGGGTTGGGATAGCCATGAATTTGTTCAGAATACTCGTATGGTTTGGGTTGTGGTCTGCATTGTCGAAGGCTGCAACAAACCCTTACATCGTCTTTGCTTTCAAAGACAATGTAGGCTGTGTAGTACGACCCATATCCTTCGCTGCTTAATAATGGGTCTTTACAATAACTGCAATGCAAAGGCTCATATATCTTGTCAGGATAGTTACGATTTGCGTTGAAATTGCTGAAAATTGAAAAGGGAAACAACTTTTGGTTTTCCGGCTTAACAGCTTCATCAAACTCCCATCGAACTGCTATTTGTTGGTCAATTGCTTCTAACATTATTGCTTATAATTTGACAGTTTTACAAAAACATCGTAAAAATCTTTCTCATTGGCAATGACGTATTCAACCTGATTGAATTTCAAAGTCAGTTTTCTAGCACCGAAGTTATTGTCAAACACAAACCATCCAAACCAATTATCTTGGTCTTTTAATCCTGCCTCCCCAAGTCTGATAAAATCGTCTATGAACTTGTTACCGAACTCAACGACACCGGTACCGGATGGTGATAATACTTTCAATACAGCATCGAGTTTGTCTTGTTCCTGAAAGAATTCTTTCAGGTTGTTTACCGCTCTCTCGAATTCCTCGAAAGTGATAATCGTTGAAATGTCAGATACTTGCAAGGATGCTATTTTTTTTAGACAGTCTGTTGCAATATCTTTTGGACTTTCTCCTTCCAAAACAAAAGGAGTAACAATGACCTCTCTCAATGCAGCTTCTGCGATTTGCAGTTTCTTTTGCAACAACGCTGTTTCTAGTTTTAGCTTTCTTACTTCTGACATTCGACTTAATTTATTTTTCATATGATTACTCCATGTACTCTAATGAGAGCCTGTATTCAATACTGTCTTTCATATAACATATCTTTGTCTCTTCGCTAAAAAGACTTCCTGTTTGCATCTTAACTGGTTTGCATTCCGATTGTAACTCATAGTGCAATTCTCCTCCGAAAATAAAGCAAAACGTAAAGTCATAAACCCTTTCTACCTGTACGACCACATCGCTGGCAATCCATCCAATACCTTTCTTTGGGTCTAAATGGTTTGATCTAACAATAACTGCTCTTACGAAATTACCAATTTTTATTTCAGTTGGAGTAGGTTTCGTTCTCTTTTTCTTGGCTACCATTTGTCCTCCGAATTTATTTTACCTGCTTCTATAAGTCGATAAATAAGGCGTTCTTCTGTCGAGAAGCACGCCCAAAATTTTAACCCCAATATCGCATATCCTTCCATTAGCCCGAATTCTTTTGCATCTTTTAACACATAGGTTATCTTTGCAATTTTACGACAGTCAGACATTTCTTCTTGTTTTTCTTTATCATAAGGTATCAATAATAGGTAATCGTTTGCTTGGAAGTACCTATCGTTTTTCCTTAACTCAAAAGGCTTTAGTTCATTTTCAATGTCTGGATAGTATTTTAGCAAGACCTTGAGTTTGTGTATTTTTGGTATTATCATTGTTTTAGGTTTTAGGTTATTTTGGAAACTCTCTTATCTGAAGCGATAAGGGAAACTCATCAATATTACTTCCATGCCGGTCTGACATTTTTAACTCCTTAGCCAAGTGTGTGCCCATCTGCTTTACAAATACGGCATTCCCTACACCATTTATCGTCTCAGCTATTTCTTCCATCCACTCGACCTTACAGGGGCGGTACTGGTACTTCCCTGTATCGTTACCGCTTTCACCTCCTATGATTGCCCAATGAATTTTCAACAGAGTTTCGATGTCTAAATTCATATCAATATGCTCGTAAAGAGGCTCAAATGACACGAAGCGGGTTAGGCAATCTACTTTCAATAAGTCATAAATTCTACTTTTACCATTTTCAGAACCTACACTGGTGCCAAACCAAATATTTGGGGCTTTAATAAACTCTTCCGGGGTATGTTCTATAATACGCTCAGGGCGTTTTGTGAGTATCTGAAATGTGTGTTGCGGACATCGTCTGATAATATCCCACGCATCATCACGATATAGGTCTATTGCCGGATGAAAAAAGTCAGTCAAACTGCAAGTGAATATCTTAGACGGCTCTTTAACTTTTAGAGGTAAATCAAACACAGTCTTTGTTCTTACAACTTCAAGAGGATTGTAGCGGGTATTGTCATAGCTGTCACGATACATGTAACAAAACTTGCAGTCAGCATCTACTTTTGTACACCCTCTTGCAATGTTCCAAGACACATCTGTCCACTGTATGTTAGTTTTTGTTCCCATTTGGTTTTATATTTTTCCATTCCGAACTAAATGTTGAGGCTTTTTCGGCAGATGCGCAATAGCGTTTGACCTTATTAAAATAAATTTTTTCTTCCTGTGTAAAATCAGTGTCTTTTAGTCTTTCTGCTGCATATTCATCCCATGTCAATTCCCTAAAAGCATCACCGGTACGCTGCAAAATAATCATTATATTTTCTGCCACAATTTCACATTGTCCATCTTTAAAACGGCTTGATGTTGGATACACTAAATAGTAATCCGATGGCTTTAGAATAGCTTTTTGCATTTTGGTTTTAAGTTTACAATTTCTCCCCCATAGCCAAGGCATTAGAAATGCTTCCATATTTTTTAACAAGCCGGTGCCGCCGTTTTCTTCTTTCGGTAGCTTCTCTTTTCTGCTCCCAACGAACCCGAAGGGCTTCTAATGCCTTTTCTGTTTTTAGCATGTAGGCCTTGGGCACAGAAATAAGGTTTTCAGGAGTGATGTTTCCCTTGTCTCCATCCTTTGGGATTACTAGGTAGCCTTTCTTTATCTCCCCAACAAACTGCCGGTAATACCACCTTCGATATACCTCCCATACATTGGGCATCGAAACCTTTATATGTAAGTCTCCGCGCTTCATTGAAATATGCCCAACCGGACATAGTTTTTGTTTCCTAATTTCTTTTACCACAGCTTTCCGTTGAACCTTAATGCCATTTCTAAACGCATAACTTTTCACAGAAAGAACGGTTGCTTTATACCCTGCTTTGTTCAAGTGCCAAACTGTTCTTGTAGCACCTAAAATCGGGTATTTCTCTGAAATGATGTTGCGTATTTGCTCAGTTAATTTTTGGGGCATGATAATATTTACTTTTTAGTTACTTGATTGTGGGCTTATTAAATAACCACCCCCCTTTTTTGCACCTGCACTCCTACTTCATTGACAGGCAGGGGGGTGGGTTAACTATAATATCACTCATTAAAACAAAGCAATGACGGCGGCAAGCAGCAGCATTAATAGCCACGCTGCCAAAAGGTCTTTTCTATTCATGATCTTTGATTTTGCCGGGCAGTACAATACCCGCTTCTTGGATGAATTTACAAGCAGAACATAGCGGGTCGTTACACCCTTTGTTGAACTGTTTTCCTAAAATGCCTTTGTAGGCATAAGCGATTTGCTGTTTTACGAGTTGTTCCTCGTTCTCATTAAACGGCACGTCAATCGCCATCGGAACACCACCGGTATCTGCACTTTCGATAAACCTCACCTTGCCGGCAACCGGTTTAATAGTCAACGTGGGGTGATTGTTAATCATAATTCGGTAGAAATAGATTTGCCGTTTGTAGTCCCCGATGGATGTGGCATCTTCTACCATTTCTTTTGTAATGCCCCCGGATAGGTCAACACAGTGCTTTACTTTAGCAATGCCTTTCAGGGCGTTACCGGTTTTCCAATCTTCCACCACCACTTCATCTTTTCCAACCCACACCACATTATCCATTTCGCCTGTAAGTGGATAGAGGTGGTAAAATACATTCAGGCTGTAACCGGTCTGACAAACGCCAGGCATGTGGGGACGGTAATGGTTGTAAAAGGTAGTCAACTGGTCTTTACCATACGCCATCCGGTTTTCCCAAGACGTTTGTGAGGGGAAATAACCGCGTTGCTGTTTCATAGCAGCTTCAAAGGTTTCGATGAAGGTCTTTAGCTCGTCTTCTCCCGACATCTTTACTATATCCTCCCAAGTATCTCCATACTTGGATGTAAGCATTTCAGTCAGCAGTTCTTTTTTCTCGGCTTCCAACTCTTTGCGTTCCCGGGTAGCGAGGTGCTTAACGGTGCCAATCCGGTGTAACTCCCTGAGAGCTTCATCATTAGCACTTCCAAAAGCTGCATACATGTTTTTTACCTTTGGCATACGGAGTACGTAGTCCAAGTAAAACCGGGATTGGCAGTCTAGGTAAACGTTTAAGTGGGTAGGGGATAGCTTGTAGCCTCTAAGCATATCATCTAGTTCCTCATCGGTGAGCGCATTGCCATCGTCTGAGGATGCCCTTACCGTACTGATAGCGGCACTTTCATACAGAGCTATATCGTACTGCTCTACCTCAACAGAAAACTCTTCTGCTGTGCCGTGCGCTAACATTTCCGATACGAATTTACTTTTGCTGCGGTCTTTACCTGAATTATCAGCAGTCGAATAGCTGATGTAAAGGTTTTTTCTCGCGCGGGTAATGCCTACGTAGAATAGTTTCCTTCGCTCTTCCTCACCGCCATCATCGAACGCGGTTCTGGTGACGGTAGGAGGGAGCTTGTATTGTGTTCCGCCTCTGCTGCCGGTATCGTCTAATGCGTCTTTACGGCATCCAATCAAATAAACCGTGTCGGCTTCCATCCCCTTCGCTGCGTGGAAGGTCATTATCTTAACCCCTTTTGTATTCCCTCCGTTACGCTGCACATTCAGGCGTAGATGCTCGGAACGCATGTCTGCTATCACCTGTACGAGTTCGTAGCAGGTCAGGTATGGTCTGCGATGGGTTTGTTCGTCAATAAAGCGGTGCAAACTATTCAGGACGTCAAGATGCAAAAGCGCGTCCGGCTGTTGCATCACCCATTTCATTAGTCCGCCACCCTGCATGATAGTCCGGTATATCTCCAAGACACTTGCCTTGGCAAATGCCTGAGACATGATTTCACCAAAGAAGTGCCCTGCATTGCAGATGGTGTTTACATCATTACACCCTGCTTGCTCTAAGGCATTAGGGTCGGTAATCACTGTAAACCAAGAGGGGCGAGGTTTAGCGTGGTTCCAGATGTAGCGGGTAATCCGGCTGACATCTACATGAGATACCGCAATGAACGGGAAATGCAATGCTTCAAATATAAGGTGTTCTCCTTCACCTTGCCTGTGCCGGTCACATTCGATGGCAATGTACTCGAAGATGGATAATACCATCCGGGCAGTTCTATGTGCCAATACGTCTATCGGGCGGCTCACTTGGTAGGGGATACCCATGCCGTCAAGTGCAAGGATAAAATCTGAATAGGCGTTGTGCTTCGGAAACAGGCAGAACACTTCGGATAGGTCTTTACAATCCGAGTGCATTTTCCACAATTCTCTTGCTATGTCGGCAAGCTCTTGTGTGGGGGTATTGTATGCTCTTACCTGCGGCATTAAACCCTTGTCTTTTGCGTTATAGGCTGCTGCGTTCAATGCGTTTACCCCCAATCGGCTTTCATTCTGAATAATGACCGAGTGTGCAGCTTCTAATATTGCTGCTGTGCTGCGGTAATTATCCTCCATGGTGATTACCTGAAGGTGGTCTCCGAATTGCTCTAGGAACTCCTGTTGGCTGTGTGCGTGTGCTCCCTGAAACGACATGATCATCTGATCGGGGTCTCCTACTAAGAGCACGTTAGCATCCGGCATCCAATATTCTAGGAGTAAGGTAAGCAAATACAACTGACTGCCGGATGTGTCTTGGAACTCATCTACTATCACATATTGATAGCGTTCCTGAATAAACCTTCTCAGCCCTTCGTTGTCGGCTAAGATGGCTATTGCCCACGTTATCATGTCTGCATAGTCATAGAAGCCTTGACCGGAAATACTTCCTTGCAGCTTCGGCATCGCTAACACGGCAGACTTTGTGAAGTCCATGTATTTCTTCACCTCCTCAATCTTATTTGGGTTGGGGTCTCCCGCGAGAAACACTTTCCCGCTTTTGTCAGTATATTTGCGTTTATACTGATAGTCAGGGTTATTGGGGAGGCTTTCTACGAAGTCATCTATCTTAGCGACTAACTCTTCAACGGTCATTCCTTCTTCACGCATCACCTGATTAAGCCAGGTAAGCCTTTTAACCTCAAAGTACTCATCTCCTTTCAGCCTGCGAAGAGGGTTATCGGTATGCAATCCATCAATAAACTTTTTTGTGATTTCTATTTTCTCTAAATCACTAATCGTTCTTAGGTTGCTTATTCCTAAGTAGTCAATATGCTGCATGATTACCTCATTCGCAAACGCATGGAAGGTATAAACGCCTACCTTGTAGGCAGCAATTCCACCGATGCGTTTTTCAAGTCTTTCGCGTAACTCGGTACATGCTGCGTTGGTGAAGCTGAAACATAGAATGTTTTCCGGCTTCACATCTTGCACAGTAAGCATCCGCGCTATACGCAGGGTTACCATGGTTGTTTTACCTGTACCGGGACCACTGATGACATTCATCGGACCCTCAGTGCTCTCAATGACTAACCTCTGCTTTTCGTTGCAGCGTTCTAGGTCGGCTATGAATTTGCTTTGCAATGCTTCTGCGTTCATGCTACACCGATTTTAATGGCTGATGCAAATTCGGCTATTTGGTGGTGGATGGCAGTGATGCAAGCGGCTAGGCTATCGCATTCCGAGTAGAATGTTTGAATGGTGGACATTTCGTCTCCGTCTAATCCCCATCTGAAAACAATTCTTACCTGCCATCTTTCGTGACCCGCCACTACATAAGTAGATTTGCGGTATTGAGAGGTGACAAAAACATCCGGGATACTGTATTCAACTAAGTCTGAAATGCTTTCGTGTATCACATTTTCTACCTCCTCAATTACTTGTTTAACTGTCGGTGGGGTAGTAGTGGTTTCGGCTAACGCCGCGTATGCTTGGGTGATTTCTTCTTGGCTCATGGGGCTAGGCTTTTGAGGGTGAAGAAAAAACGACTAAATCACCGACATACTCGGCATTACTTGAAGGGTGCGCTTTAGGCTGCTGTGCAATGGTGTAGTCAACTATTCCTCTGAGGGGCATGAAGTCCTGTCTGAAATTCAGGAAAAACGATTTCAAGTCTTCCTCATTTGGTTCTTGGTATCTCGCTTCTGCGTAGTCATCCATTTCGAGGTAGTCCTCGTATTCCACGCCGTTTAACCTTGCATAAACTTCGTGCCGCAAGGAAGTGTAAAGTTTGCGCTCTAAATAGAACCATACACCATCTTCTGCGGTGATGGCTACAACACAGGCGTAAACTATTCCATTTCGTTGGATGTGTGAATAGGCGGCGTGAATAGCTGCTGCATCGCTGTTTGCCTCAGCAGAATGCTTTACCGAAGCGGTTAGGATTTTGATTTCTTGTTCTTTCATTTTAGTTACTTATTAAGGGGTAATTGATATTTCTGCTTACTTTTGTGCGGACAGAACTCTCTTAGAGGCTTTTTGCGCCATTCTAAGACAGGTCTTCTCGTACTCATCAGCAACCCTTTTACAGGTTGTGATGATTGTCAGGTCATACATATCGCCTGACAATACTCTGGAGACTTTGGATGAACTGCATCCACACTCTTTCGATATGGATTTTATGTACCCGCCTCTTTGGGGCAAGCGATTTCTAAGTGCTTTTAATTCCTCAGAACTAGGTTTGGATATTTCCATTAGGGGGGTGATTTTGTTTTCGGTTGTAAATTTACGGCATTTAGTTGAATTTTGTAACTATTAGCAACATTTTTCTCAAAAAAAACAACAATTAGCAACATTTTAAACAATAAAACGGTAACATTATGAAAAACGCAAACCCAAAACCACCGGTTGACCCAGATGACTTTCTGAAATACGGAAGGATTATCTCCCTGAATCTGTTAAGGTTAAGGGCAGAAAGGAATGTGCGGCAATCTGAGTTAGGAGAATATTTAGGACTTACTAATTCCGGGTACGGAGACTATGAACGGAAGCGATGCCCGGACGCAGCGACTTTGATGCTGCTGGCTAAATATTACGATATACCGGTAGCATCGTTCTTTGTAGAGTACGATAAGAATGGTAATATCATCAACAAAGAGCTTGTTCGAGGGGCAGAAACGGATAGCCTTGCTGAATTAGCGGAAGGGTTAAATCTGCTTGCGGAGAATATGTCATCCAATACGAATGAACGGCTTGAAGAATTTGAAAAACGGATTAAACAGCTCGAGCTGAACTGGGAGCAGATGAAGAAAAGCAACTAAAATCTAGGATGGTATTTCATTAGTTGATTGCGGAGATTCTCTGTACTCACATGAACATATATCTCTGTTGTATTGACACAGGTATGTCCAAGCAAATCGCGTAGGCTCAATATATCTACGCCATTATCGTACAAATGCGTGGCGAAGGAGTGACGGAATGTGTGAGGGGTTACTTTCTTCGTTATCTGTACTGCTTTAGCAGCCTCAGTGATAATTTGATGTATCCGTTGCCGTGTGTAATGCTTACCGTTTGCTTGTAACAATAAGCGTTTGTTATTCTTATGGTTTGATGGGCGTATGTTTTTGCGTATTTCTAAATACTGCAGCAACTTATCCGCACACAAGTTATGTATGGGGACTAACCGGTCTTTCATGCCTTTCCCGGAACAGACTTTGATGTACAGCTCACTAAGCCGGACATCTTCCATGTTGATGTTTACCAACTCGCTTACTCGAATACCGGTCGCATACAACAACTCGAAGATTAGATTATTGGTCAAATCGGTTGTATTATCTATAATGGTAATTGCCTCTTGTATCGAAATGATATTTGGCAGTTTTTTATAGGGGGCTTTTATATTCTCAACATTTTGACCAGGGTTGGCTTTTGCCTCTATCAGTTCATCATAAACGCAATAGGCGAAAAAGGAACGAATGATTGACCGCTTTCGAGCTAACGTGTTTGCTTGATACTCCCTGTTACCTGCTCTTGTTTCAGAGGTAAACCTAACAATCTGTTTGGGGGTTACGTCCTTTACCTTAAAGCAGTAATATGGAAACAAATACTCTACAAAGCCAAGCAGTGTCTCTTCGTATGCTTTGGCGGTATTTTTAGATAATCCTCTTTCCACTATCAGGAAGGTCTTATACAGCTTTATAGCTTCCAATAAATCCATATTTGGGTTTGGCATAATCATTTATCTTTTAATAATTTATGCCCAAACATAGCAATTTAGTTTGCTCTTTGCACTACTATATATTGATTTGATTTATTTTGTCGCTAATAGTTATATGGTTCGACAAATGGTTGTTTTTTTGTTAGCAATAATCTTGTAAATTGCCATAAACGGCAAGTGCGCCGGACGTATACATCCAAGCGCACTTTATTACCTGTAAAGTTTGTATTGAGGAAGCACCTAAGCCGAGTGCGCCGGACTTTTACATCCGGGCGCACTCTATGGTGGTTAAGGGCGGAGTGCCGCTATCATCGTATCGGCTAGGCTTTTCTACACCCCTTTTTGTTGCGGGAACAGGACTCGAACCTGCGACCTCAAGGTTATGAGCCTTGCGAACTGCCAACTGTTCCATCCCGCGATGTAAAGATAATATACTTTAATTCGCTTTGTATGCTTCTTCCAAATATTTTTTATGCTCAGTACATTTTTATTTGCAAGTGCAAAGTTGTTGCTGCGGTCTTTCATCGTTGTGCTGAGTTTTTAAGTTCTTCTTCCAGAGCAGCAAGCTCCAACATCAATCTTGCCAGCTTCCCTTTAGCTTTTATGTAGTGCGGATGCTCAACAATCGGAAACATTTCCGTCCAACTGCTTTCGGCTTTTCTTAGCTTGTTTCCGGTCTCCGTTACCACTCTCTTTTTAGCGGTAATTTTACCTTTAATCACATCATTCATGT
>CALCIK010000090.1 GCA_937907475.1 uncultured Bacteroidota bacterium
GCAATAACGGATCGTTTATGAGCAACAACGATTCATTTATGAGCAACAACGGTTCATTTATGAGCAACAACGGTTCATTTATGAGCAATAACGGATCGTTTATGAGCAACAACGATTTAAAACTATGGAAACCTTCACCCCTGTTCAGGTGTTTTCTTGGTTGATTATGAAGTTTACTGTCTTACCTGTGTAGATCATGCGTTTTCAGTAAAGTCGGTTTTTTAAAATAGTGTTTAAGTGACCCAATTGCCCAACATCAACAACGAGTTTAAAACCTGCCTGATTTGTAACAACAGCCACCTTGTTGACCTTCGGGGTTATGAAAAAGACAAGCTGACCCGATGCAAACACTGTGGATTTGTATTTGCAAGACAAAATCCCACGCCCGAAGAGTTGATGGCTACCTACAACGATTATCCACGAAGCAATATCATTTCTGAAATTACCCTCAAAAGATACTACGAACTATTGGGGGGCTTCGATAAATACCGGCAGACCAACAATTTGATTGATGTAGGTGCGGGCGATGGGCATTTTGTTGGGATTGCCAAAAAATTGGGTTGGAAAACGTATGCCACCGAATTTGAGAGTAGGTCGGTAGCTTTATGTCGCGAAAAAGGAGCTATTACCCACGAAGGTAAACTCGATGCCCAAAACTATCAACGCGGCATGTTTGATGTTATTTTTTCGGCAGAGGTCATTGAACACATCAACAACCCTGTTGAAGAAGTTCAAAACTTTCACAAAATCCTTCGCAAAGGCGGATTGGTTTATATCACCACCCCCAACTTCAATTCCATTTCGCGGTTGTACCTTAAAAACAAATGGAACGTTATTCACTATCCCGAACATCTTTGTTATTATACCCCCAAAACATTAGAAAAACTGTTTACCGACAACGGGTTTAAAAAAGTTGAAATCACCACAACAGGCTTTTCTCCTGCCCGTTTTTTTTACGCTATCAATCCGGTAAGATCCACCTCAACGATCGACGAATCTTTCCGTCAGTCGAGTGAAACCAAACCCTTGTTGCGCTTTGCTAAATGGGGCATCAACACCGTTTTGGACTTTTCAAAGTCCGGTGATGCTTTAAAGGGGCAATTTGTGAAGGTGTAAAGGGTCATTCACCTTACAAAAAGGAGTGAGTCTTTCAATAAATCCATCCAAACGCCTATAATAAAGCCACAGAAACAATAAAGCATTAACTTTGTTGCTTCATTTTTCTTACCATCATCCTTTTAAGCAGTTAATTTATGAATCACCTCTTGCGAATCAGCGCTCTTTGGGTATTGATATTTGTTTTGTCCGGTTTTGTTTATACCGCACCCCTAAGAGCACAGGCAAGTTTATCTTTAGTAGGGCAGTTGCCTTATAGCGAACAGTTGAGTAACCTTTGGGGCTATGTGGATGAAGATAGCGGCGTAGAATATGCCATTGTCGGCGTTTACAACGGCACGTCTATTGTTAGTCTGCAAAACCCTGCCTTACCGGTTGAAGTGGCTTTTGTTCCGGGTCCGGAAGGAATTTGGCGCGAGGTAAAAACGTGGGGGCATTATGCTTATGTTACCAACGAAACCAGCAGCGGGCTTCATATCATTGACCTTGCTAATCTGCCCCAATCGGTCAACAGTTGGTTTTGGACCGGAGTGGACGACCTTAATTACTCCGTAGATATTCAAACCATACATACCATCGCTACAGACGAAAAAGGGTATGCTTACCTTTGGGGGTCAAACGAAGACGCGGTCATTATAGACCTAAACGCCAATCCTGAAAACCCTCCCATTGTCGGTATTTATGACACCAGGTATGTACACGATGGATTTGTCAGAAATGATACCATGTGGACTGCTGAGGTTTACGACGGTGTTTTGTCTGTGGTCAATATTACGGACCGATCCAACCCCATCGTCATGGCTTCGTTTGCAACACCCAATAATTTTACCCACAACTGCGCCCTTACCGATGATGGAAATACCCTTTTCACCACAGATGAGGTAAGTGGTTCTTATATTGCCGCTTACGATGTTTCGGATTTAGGCGATATCAACGAAATTGACCGTATCAGAACCACTCCAAACACAGGAAGCATTGTGCATAACGTTTATACGGTTGGTAATTTTTTAGTTTCCGCCTATTACCGCGATGGCGTAACCATACACGATGCCACCAACCCCAATGCCATGGTTTTGGTTGCCAATTACGATACTGCCCCCACCATTTCGGGCAACGGTTTCAATGGCTGTTGGGGAGTATATCCTTATTTCCCATCGGGCTTAATTATAGCATCCGATATGGAGGAAGGGCTGTTTGTTCTTCAGCCCACTTATGTGCAGGCAGCCTACTTAAACGGCTCGATTACCGATTCTGAAACGGGAATGGCCATAGTGAATGCAACGATTACCATTACCGAGGTGCCTTCTTCCAATGTGGTAACCGATTTTTCGGGCATTTACCAAACCGGAGTGGCTGCAACCGGAAGCTATACCATTACTTTTTCTGCCCCCGGCTACTTGCCCGTTATTTATACCGTAACCCTCAACAGCGGCGAAACCCTTTCGCTCAATGCTGCTTTAGTGTCCCTGCCTCAGTTTAATTTTACCGGTTCAGTGGTAGATGCCGAAACAGGAACGCCCATCCCCAACGCCATTATCATATTGACGAACCCCGAAACGACCGTATCTACCACCTCCGACCTTAGCGGACAGTTTGCCATCAACAATGTTTATACCTCCGACTACAATGTTTTGGCAGGTAAATGGGGCTATATCACCCAAGAAACGGGAAGTCAGTGGTTAAGTACCGAAACCGGTGAAATGGTGGTGCAATTGCCAAAAGGTTACTACGACGACTTTGCCTTGGATTTTGGCTGGACTGTGGAGGGTGATGCCCCAAGAGGAATTTGGGAGAGAGGCGAACCCAACGGAACTTCAACAGGAGGAGAACCCATGAACCCCGATGACGATTTAGTGGGCGATATTGGCGATGCTTGCTTTGTAACCGGTAATTCTCCCGACCCGAGTGTGAGCGAAGATGATGTGGACAATGGATATACACGGCTAACCTCGCCCCCATTTGACTTGACCGACTATATTGACCCGCAAATCAGCTATTACCGGTGGTTTGCCAACGCCGGTGGTTCAGGCACACCCAATGACCACCTTATCATCTCCTTGACCAACGGCATGAACACCGTGGTCATCGAAGACCTCAATGTAAGCAGTGCCGCCAACAACTGGTCTCAAACCTTGGTGCGCGTGATTGACTATATAACACCCACCGCCAACATGCGCCTCATTTTTGAAACCTCCGATGCCCCCGGAAGCGGTCACGTAGTAGAAGCCGCCACCGATTGGTTTGTAGTAACCGATTTGGCCGAACCCAATGCCATCAACATTCCGCAAACCGATAAACCAAACATCAGTGTCAGCCCCAATCCGTTCAGTAACCAAACGACTTTTACGTTGACCAACCTCCAAATCAACGACAAGAACGAAACGCTGTTGCGTATCACCAATATTCAAGGGCAAACCCTGATGACCATCCCCGTTTCGGCATCGGCCAACAACACAATTACCTTCCAAAACCACACGCTAAAACCCGGTATCTACTTTTACTCTCTCGAGCAAAACAACCTGCCGATGGTGAAAGGAAAGATGGTAGTAGTTAATTAACACAAGCCCAAAGTTTTTTACCCGCTCTCAATCAAGACATCGTTCTTGCAACACAACGAAAGCCCGTTAGAATCCTCTAACGGGCTTCTGTTGTGTTGCAGGGTAGGGCAAGGACAAAATAACCCTGAAAACCAACCGCTTCTTTCCTATTAACCAGTTTAGAGAGGATTTTTGACATCAACCACCCCCATTCCAGTACCTTAAATGCAATCTTTAGGGCATCTCAAAGGAATGTTGCCACCCATTTCCCTGTTTTTGTTACCAATTTCTTGGTTTTATTCATCAATTTCCTCGTTTCATTCACCAATTTCTTGACTTTATTCATGAATGTTTCCGTTTTATTCACGAATTTCTTGGTTTCATTCATCAATGTTCTCGTTTCATTCATGTATTTCTTGGTTTCATTCATGAGTTGTGCCGTTTCATTCATCAATTTCTTGAGTTTATTCATGAATGTTCCCGTTTTATTCATCAATTTCTTGGTTTTATTCATGAATTTTTCCGTTTCATTCATCACTTTTTTGACCCTTTTTTGGCATTTTCTGTTATGTGTTTTGTGCCCGATGTGGTTATTTAGAGATTTGGGGGTTGTTTTTGACTTAAAGATAGGTGGTAAATGAACGCTTGCCCCTTGATTTTAGTTTCATGGTTGGGATTATTAGGTATTGGTTTTGGATTGGATGTTTTGGTGGGGGATTGTTGGGGTTGTTAGGCATGGTGGATGAGCTTAGGAGGTTGTTTGGTTTATTAAGAAAAAAAAATGATAAATAGTTTAGGAAAAGTTGCAGAATTATTGAGGAAGATTTATATTTGCAACAACCCTAAAAGAAGGCTATAATTATATGTTTTTAAGTGTACGAAATCCATTGGATTCGCTTAATTATTCAAAAATAAGCAGGCTAGTTGTTTCTGTTTTTTTAAAACAGTCATAAAATTAAAATCATACAATAGGTCATGTTTTCTAAACTTACGATTAATGCAAAGAATAGTTTTACCCAAACTGGATTACTATGTGAATCGTTGATGTTTTATCAAAATGCCAACTTGATTCTTGACCATGGCAGCTTTTATCATGCATTATCAATTATTGGATATCGAAATTTGGTAGAATTAATAAATGAAGGGGACATATCCGTTTGTTTAAATTCGCAGGCATTAGGTGTCGGAAATCCTGAAAGCAATAAATATCTCATAAGTTCTTTTTCACAACAAAATCATGATAAAACACGAATCATAACTGAAGCTACAGAAAAACTTTGGGGCAGAAATATACAATCCAATAATCAGAAAAATCACCTAATCCGACTAATAGGGGAACATCAATATTCAAGTGACTATGATGAATTGCTTTCGGATGAAATATTAGACACTGATAACTTTAAAGATTCGATAGTTACAATTTCAAAAGGGGAAATATCACGTGATAGTATCGAAATTGAAATAGTAAAGGATAAAAGCGGACTCTTTGAAATCCAATCCAATTTAAATAATAATTTGATAGAAGATGCGGCTTATTTAATTTGTATAGGCTCAGGACTTCTATATGATTCGAACGTACATAATTCTGAATTAGTAACTAATTCGATTGTTTCAACTTATCCATCAAGTCGTGTTCAAAGATTGCTAGACAAAAGAACTGATAGTGAACAACAAATTAAACACTTTCACGAGTTTGTATTAAAAGAATTTTATGACCTTAAATCAACAGTTGATTCAGGTGCAAAAGACTTTAATGATTTTATGGAATTATTGAGAGTTGCAAAGAAGTTCAAAAGCTGGTTAAAAGATGAAGAGCACAATGTTGAACTATTGAATGCTTATATTAGAAAGATAAGTGAGAATAGTTGGTTAGATAAGGTTCCTGTTAAAACGTTAAGATGGATTCTGTTTACAAGTGCTGGGCTGACAATTGCTGGCGAATTAGGAGGAGCTTTAGGAACTATAGCAAATGTTACTATTGACTTTTTCGATGATATATTGTTTGATGGAATCTTCTTAAGGAATTATGAACCGAATCAGTTTGTTGAAAATGAATACAAAGATTTTCTCAACTTGGGGATGTAAAAACTTTAACAAAGGCAATAATGCCCATGATTCCGAAACACAGCCAAGCCACATAACCAAACTATTCAATGCAAATATAATATAAATAAATTAAACAAAAAAATCGGGTTACATCCCCTTTCAAGAGAGTAGGCTAATAAAATTCACTAGTTTTGCGAAAAACCTAATAAAAAATGAAGTTTTTAAGATACCCAGGCGGGAAAAGTAAGTTTTTATACTTTCTCACAGATTTTTTGCCTCAAAAGGAAGAAATACGAGGTAGATACATTGAACCATTTGTTGGAGGTGGTTCAGTCTTTTTATATACAAAGCCAACAGAAGCCTTAATTTCTGACCTTAACAAAGAACTAATTGAGTTGTATAAAGGCATAAAACTTTACCCACATAAGGTATGGGAGGTATTCAGTTCTTTTCCCGAAGGGAAAGAAGCCTATTATGAAATAAGGGGTATGGAGTATAAAACCCAACCACTTTATTACAGGGCAGCAAGAACACTATATTTGAATAGAACTTGCTTTAAGGGGATGTGGAGGCATAGCCCAAAAGGCAACTTCAATGTTGGTTATGGTGGGGAAGCAAGACGCTGGGTTGTAACTCATAAAAACATCATTGAACTTTCAAAAGTGTTTCGCAAAGCAGAAATTTCGAGTTGTGATTTTGCTGAAACCCTATCTAAAGTCCAGAAAAACGATTTTGTTTTTCTGGACCCACCATATAAGCCGGGCGAAAAGGAAATGGGAACTGCTCATTATATTAATGGCAAATTCTCTTTTGATGAACAAGTCAGGTTAGCATTGACCATGAAGAATTTGGAAAATATAAGTTTTAAATGGATGATGACAAATTCTGACCACTCGGAGATACTAAATCTGTATAAAGGGTATAATGTAATTAAAATACCGTTTGGGACAAGTTCATCCTTAGGGATTAGGACTTCCAAATCGAAAGAGGTGTTAATTTCAAATTTTTAATAAGAAATGGATAAGTTTTTACAAGCCACAGCAAATCAAAATCACCCAATTCGGGTTTTAAAAGAATTCCTTGATAAGGAATTCCAATTAGAGCAAGCCAAGTTGCATGATCAAAGGCGATTTGTAGGTTATGTTCTAGACATCGGATATAACGCTATAACAATTATTACTTGCGATCCTTTTAAAGTTGCAGTAGGCGGCATCCCTCGCAACTCACTTTTAATAATGTGCCCTTCTTCATTTATAAGCAATGGAGTTGAAATCCCATTACATTTTACAGTTTTGCGAGTTTTAGACAGTGCACCTACTCCTTTGTCGAGTGAGGTTCAACAGACATACTTTGAACTTCAGAAAAAATCAATGCCAGAACTTGATATTTTTACACAAAGTGAATTGCAATGGGGTGCATTGAAAACAGAGGTGTTAGGCATGTTTTATCCCCAACCTAGCGAAAGAGACAAAATTGAATTTTCGGGAGATTTAAATAATTTTGTAAGCGCGCATAAGTATCAAATTTATTCGCCTGATGACAGATTACTTGATTTGATAACAAACTCTATTGTTCCTAATAATAATCGGTTTAAGATTGGGAAATTAAGATTGACTGAATGTCGTTTGCCTCTTCCAAATAAACCGCAGCCAAATGTTGATGTGTTCTTATCGACTAATGATTTTAAAGGTTGCAGAACTGCAATGTTTGGTAAAACACGATTGGGCAAAAGTAACGTTGTTAAGTTAATTGCACAGAGCCTAATTGAAACAACTCAACAAGACAATAATGTTGGGCAACTGATTTTTGACATAAATGGTGAATATGCTAATGATAATCCACAGGATGACAATGTTTCAATCAGAAGTGCGTATCCAGACAGGTGTTCAATTTATGCTCTTACTCCCAAGCTGAATACACCAGCAGAGCCTTTAAAACTCAATTTTTATCATAACCCGTCTGCCTCAAAACAAGTATTGAATACCTTAATACGACAGTCTGGACGAGCAGGTTCAGATTACGTTGACGCTTTTATAAGTGTTGATATGCCAGATTTTGAGGCAATAAATGCTATTCCAAACAATAGAATGAGCGACAAAATTAGAGCGGTTCGAAGGGTTCAATACTATTTTGCATTACTCCATAAATGCCAATTTGACAGCATTGAAAATGTAGTTAGAAATTCAATCCCCAATGCTGGAAGTATCCGAGATTTTGACCCGCATTTTACCGATAATTTAAGGAATGCAGCCTATGGTTTTTGTCAGTTACAGGTTCCATCTCGACCGAATAATTTAGATAGCATAGTGAGAGAATTAGAGGTTATTTTTCGTTTCAAAAAAGGCAATCCAAATGACCCAAATTTGAGGAGTAGTAGTGGAAATCCAATTTTTGACCAAGATGATAATGCTATATTGGAAATGTTAGAACCGAACCCAGGAAGAAGTGGTTTTACAATATTGCTCAGATTTAGAAATTATCACGATAAGAATGCAGGCGATTATGTTACAAACATTCTACGTCTTCTTGATGAAGGAAGAACCGTAATACTGGATTTAGGCAATGCAGATGATATTTTAATGTCTTATTTTTCTCGACAATTATCAGAAGCAGTGTTTTATCATCAAACAGACAAGTTTACCAATAATCGTTTAGGCAACCATTTTATCCAATTATACTTTGAAGAAGCGCATAACCTTTTTGGGTATAATGATAACAGCGATGAAACTAAAATTTACCGAAGATTTGCTAAAGAAGGTGCAAAGTATCATATTGGAATGGTATATTCAACCCAATCACCAAGTACGGTTAATGGCGATTTATTAGCACAAACTGAAAACTTCTTTATTGCTCATTTGGCCTCACAAGATGATGTGAATAAATTAGCACGAGTTAACATTGCTTATGACAGTATAAAACAGGATATTTTGAAAGCAAAAACACCTGGATATATGCGTATGTTAACTCGTTCTCATCGTTTTGTAGTGTCCATGCAAGCAGACAGATTTTCTCCAACAGCCAATTCTTAATTATGCCATATCAAAAAAGTTCAAGGCTTCCCGCAGAAAAAGCGAGTAAAATAGGACATTTGGACGTAATCAAGAGCCCACTTGTTCAACAACTCATTCAGGACTTCAATGACCCAGAATATGATGACGCTTTACCAATTTCTAATTGGCAGCCAATTCCTAGTGGGGGTGAAGAATTGAAAATAATATTTGCTACCGACGGGTCAATCCAAGAAATTGAATGGCCTAGCCCACCGTATAAAGCACTTGCATTTGTAAAAACAGCTTTGTTAAAATTGGATTACTATGCTATTTCAAAGTTAGATAAGGATACACCTAATCCTTTTGCCTTGAAAGATTTAATGGAGAGGTCTGCATTATATCATGCTACTGCTTTCCCTTTAAGAAATGTATACATTGAAGGAAAGACAATATTTAATGCAGTAAGGGAAATTATTTTTCAGTCTGTTAAAGATAAAGGCAAAGATGATGCTCTTGACGGTGCAATGTTGGAAACCTTAAAATGGCTTGTATATGAAAAATGGCGACCGAACTCAAATAAAAGCCTTGATAGATTTGGTTGTCCTCATTGTCTAGTGACAACGATGGAAAATCATGCGACATTACCATTTGACCGAGACCAAGGAAATTGTCCAAATTGTGGTGGTGAAATCTTTGTAACAGATGTATTAGGACTTCATTACTCAATGGTAGAAGATTACGCTAAGAAGGAAGTAGCTAATGATTATATGTCTGTTGCTGAAACCTTGATGATTTTTACTCCAATTAGATATTTTTGGGAAAACAATAAAGAAATTTTGAAAGAATGCCTTTTCATCAAAGATGGACCTCTTTCACTACGAGCAACGTTGTCAAAACTTGCAGCACCTATTCGTGACTTTTTTAAATATGCGAAAGGACAAGGTATTGAAATAGCAATGATTGGACAAGAGAAATCAGGTTTATTCTTTGACCATTTGCAATTGATTGGAAAAGTCGCACCTGAAAACTCAATTTTTATTCCAGATAATACCTATATAAGAAAAGAAATCCAGCATATCAATGCAGGTGGTACATATGGGCAGGATACAAATTATGGCGCAAAATTGTTCGTAAAGACCAATGAGTATCATAAATTGGTAATCAATGTTCCAACAGGAGAAAAAGGTGAGTTTGTTAAATCCCCTTCAGTAGAAAGTCTTATTAAGATAAAAGACATAATGGCTACACTTCCCAAAATAATTAGTAACAGATTTGAAGGAGCATTACTACCTATCGAACTTGCTAACGGAGTAGCCTCATTATCTACTTATCCGTCTGCTAAGACACTTGAACTATTTGCAGAAAGTAAAAATCGACATAAATAGTTTATAATTTTAAAACTAATGCTAAACTTAAAGAAGAGTCACTGATTATGATGCGAGACGTAAAAGCAACATTGAATTTGGTTAAGAAAAATAAAATTCAAAACTCTATAATACTGTGATGGGTCGTATTAAGTATTTGGTTAGGCTACTTGCTTTTGACGGAAAAAAGATTGAAAATGAAAAGTAGAGTACAATTTCACAAAAAACAAACAAAATCTAATTGAGCTAAAGCTATTTTTTACTTATTAATTTTTACAAAATGATAAAACATAGAACCCCTGAATGGTTTAAAGCGAGAATAGGTAAATTTACTGCATCCAGTTTTTCTGATCTGATGTCTAAGCCAGCAGATAAAACTGCTAAAATTTCTAAATCTGCCTACAATTGTATCGAAAAAGCAGCAACACAGTTGTATTTTAATAAATACTATGAAAAGCCTGATAGCGATTCTACCAGATGGGGAATGAGGTATGAAAAAAAAGCGATAGAATCTTTTGCTGAAAGAACCAATCTAATGGCAGAAGAAGCAGGTTTTGTTCTTCATCCAAATTTTCCAGATGTGGGAGCTACGCCAGATGCTATTGTAAAAGATAATTTATATGGTAGTGAAATGATTATCGCTCAAATTAAATGCCCATTTAATTCTAAAATTCATCACGACTACTCTGTTAAAATACATAGTTCGGCATCTCTAAAAAAGAGTAAATCAGAATATTATTGGCAAATGCAGGGTGAAATGTGGGTAGTTGGTGCTATTCATTCATATTTCATCTCTTTTGATCCTCGATTAATTAGTTACAACAATTTACACATCGTAAAGATAGAAAGAGATGACGAAGATATTTTAATTTTGGAAAAACGAATTATTGAATGCATAGATATTAGAAATGATATTTTAGAAGAATTTAGAACAGGAAAAAAAAGACCAAGGTCGTTAGACTCATTTTGGTGAAGAAAACTAAAGCTAACATTGGACAACAAGGTGCTATTGCGAATAACCGAGAAATCAACCTAAGTTAATTTTTAAACTTGCCTATATATTTACAACAAGCATAAATAAATCTCAATACATTAAAAACCTACGCAATAAAACAAAGTGCATTTACATAACCAAAAAAAATCATCCCTCTGCATTTATACTTGAATTTCAAACAACGTGGAAACTGTCCATTACCTTCCCCCAACAAACCTATTACCCCAAGACCACGAAATATCAAGCAAATAAGCCAAAACCTCCCTACGGTTCTATTTCACCCATCCAACATATCAAAAGTCAAGACTTAGGAATTTTCTTCAGCCAACGAAATAGTTTGCCGACATAGTTCTGCACAAGGGCTAAATCTGCAAACGAGCGGTTTTGCGGATCAGGGTTGTTCTCGCAAATATACTGTTGACGACAACTTGTACGAAAGTGAAACCTATTTCGGTCTTAAAGGGTGGTGGATTGCAAACCATCATAGCTTAGAAAATCAGACACCGGATGTTTATGTTCGAGAATTTACCTCAATAAACAAAACGTTTAGCGAAATCGTTAAATCCAATATCCATTGTTTTCTAATTCCAAAACCAATTCCAAAAACATGTCAAACATATCGTTAATCATAGAAGAAAGAGCGGCGAGCATTGGTAATTTTATGGTGGGAAGGTTGTTGCCGTTTCGTCAAAAAAGGGCAGTCGGACCTTTTGTGTTTATTGACCACATGGGGCCTGCCAAATTGAGTGAGCGGGAAAACTTAGACGTTTTACCGCATCCGCATATCGGGCTTTCTACCCTTACTTTTTTGTTTGAAGGGTCTATGATGCACCGCGATAGTATTGGGTCTGAAATGGAAATCATGCCGGGGGCGGTCAATTGGATGACGGCAGGAAAAGGCGTGGTTCATTCCGAAAGAACACCCAATTACCTTAGAAACTCAGATAAAAGTCTTCACGGTTTGCAAATTTGGGTGGCAATGCCCAAAGAATTGGAAGAAATCGAACCAACCTTTCATCATATTGCTGCGGATGAAATACCGGAATGGAATCAAAACGGCGTGCAAATCAAATTGATTGCGGGTGAGGCGTTTGGAAAAAAATCACCTGTTCCGGTTCACAGTAAATTATACTTCCTTGAAATCAAAAGTAAAGCCGCCCAAAAACTCTCTATTGGCAATGAGTTGTTTGGCGAAAGTGCGTTGTATATTTTGGAAGGCCACATCAGCAGCGAGGGTAACGTTTATGAACCCAAGCATATTTTGATTGCCAAAGACACCAAACTATGCGAATTTGAAATGGGTGAGAACAGCACGGTGTATATTTTTGGAGGCGAACCCTTTCCGGAAGAGCGGTTCATTAATTGGAATTTTGTTTCTTCGAGCAAGGAGCGTATCGAACAAGCCAAAGATGATTGGATCAATCAGCGATTCCCAAAGGTCGCGGGAGAAACGGATTTCGTGCCTTATCCACAACTGAAAAGAGAGTAGCCGGGTTAGGTTTTGGCGAGAATTGGGAAAGACATATTTTACACAAACACCAAAATCAACATAAAAATGGAAATACAACAGGTTAACTACGAAACAAAAGGCTTCTTCAAGGCAGTTGAGGCCGATAAGGAAGCCGGATTGATGACCTATTCATGGGCGGGAACTTCGAGAATGATTATTGACCATACAGAGATAAATCCGGAATTCAAGGGTCAGAAAGTGGGTAATCAATTGGTGATGGCTGCTGTGGAATATGCACGAGAGAACCATATCAAGATAATTCCTTTGTGCCCGTTTGCTAAAAGTGTGTTTGATAAAACACACGAAATTAGGGATGTGCTGTGAGTGATGGTTTTTTAACGGTTAGTGGTAAATGGTTAGTTTTTAATGATTACTTGTTAAAGATGAATGAAGCCAAACTACGAGTTTCGAGTTGTTGAGGCTCGAAAAGACGCAACGAACAACTTTGGCTTCGCTCAATGTTCAAGGATGGTTGGCACATAAAGGCAACAAAATTGTAACAAAAATTGTTAGTTTTGTAAAAAACATTACTTTTGTTACAAAGTGACAAATGCTGTTAAAAGCTAAAACGATTTAACTATGTTGACTATAAATGAACCGATAGGCAGATTTATTGCATTGGCAAATCTCGAAAAAAACATGCTGCCCTCAAAATCTATTGAACAAGATATAAGTAACTTGATAGATTTAATTTGCCTTAGAATAAAACATGAACCCATAGAAACAGTAGCAAACAGCCTGCTCGAAAGTATGTTTAATTTGCGAATGGAAATAATGGCATGGCTTGCCAATAACGATAAACCGCTTGACTGGTATCTTTCGGTTTTAGATCAACACATTGTGGCAAACATTCAATTATCTCCCTTTTCAATCTTGGCTGAAACAGTTTCTTTAGTTCTTTTGAAATACAAAGAAATATTATTACCTGTTTTAGAAACACAGCCCCAATCATTTGATGAAATAATCAACTCAATGTATGTTAACAAACCAAGGTATGATACGTTTCGGATTTTTGATATTCACCCATCTCCACAAATTAAGTATTTTAAAAAATGGCTCGATGCTACGCTCCAGTTGGAGGCCGGTATTATTCTTGCCGATTTAATTTTAACAAACCAAATTCAGTTTCCTAAAAAAAGAATTATACCCGAGTTAACAGAGTTTTTGCTGAATACCATAATAAAGTTTGGAGCATATTCTATTTTTACCCAAGTTTGGAACCCCGGTGTCGATGATACTTCAAACCTTACCAACAGTATGAAAATCCTATCAGCAACCATCGAACTTGATAACCGGCAGTTTTACCACAAGACAACTAAATCAGAGTTGTTTAATATGGTTAATGACTAATGATGTATCCAATCTACCTGAGCAAAAAAGCAACAGAAGACATTTTGCTTTTGAAAAAAGAAAACCCAAAATATGCCGCAAAGCTATGGGATATTATTCTCGATATTTTTTCAAATCCCTATTCCGGAATTGCACATCCCGAAGCCCTAAAAGATAATTTGCAGGGATGGTGGTCGAGAAAAATTACGGATAAACACCGATTGATTTACCGAATTAAAGATAACAACCTAGAAATAGCCTCCTGCTATGGGCATTACGGCGATAGATGATTTTGATTTGTGTGGTTAACGGTTAACTGAAATCAGGGAGGTGCTTTGAGTGACGGGTACATTAAGAAGTTCCTTATTGGTTTTGAATATCTTGACTTCAAGCCCCAAAAAAAGAAGAAGGGATTATCCTTGCCGAAATCGTTTCTTTGGAAGTTTTTTTTACATTGCACTATGTTTCCAATATCTATAAACTTCTAAAGAATGAAACAGTTGTACGGCATCGTGTTGTGTATCGTCCTGCTTTTGAATTTTCCACAGTTAAATATAAAGGCGCAAAGCATTACCTCGCCCGATGGACGTTTGCGGTTAAACCTATTGCTCGACAAAGATGGCAGCATTCATTATAGCCTTTTGACCGACAACAAACCTGTTGTTTCCAATGGCAATATGGGCATCATGTTGCTCAATAATGCTCCATTTGACAAAGGATTTACAATAAAAAGCGTTGACACCCTATCCGTTGACGAAACATGGCAACCTGTTTGGGGTGAAGAAAAAAACATTCGCAATCATTACCGGCAATTGTTGCTGACCCTCGTTCAGCCTTCGGTCAACAACCGTTTATTTCAAATCCAATTCCGGTTATTCAACGATGGCTTGGGTTTCCGTTACCTTTTTCCCGAACAAGACGGGTTTTTCAATTTTATTATCAGCGATGAACTCACCACCTTTCCACTCGCGGGCAACCACAAGACCTTTTGGATACCCGGCGATTACGACAGCAACGAATACGCCTACTACACCACTCCACTAAGTGAAATCCATGCCTTTGAAGGGAAAAAAGAAAACGGCATATCGCTGAAAACTTTGGTGAACGATAGTTTGGTGCAAACCCCGTTGTTGATGAAAACCGGGGATGGTTTGTATATCGCCATTCATGAAGCTGCTTTGGTGAATTACCCAGCCATGCACTTGCAAGCGGACAGGTCTAAATGGATCTTGCGTTCGCACCTTGTGCCCGATGCGGTGGGCAATAAAGCCTATTTACATTCCCCTGCCAAAAGCCCTTGGCGCACTATTCAGGTAGGAAGAAAGGCAGGTGATATTTTGTTGTCGAGGTTGATTTTAAACCTCAACGAGCCTTCCAAAATCACCAATACTTCGTTCATAAAACCCGGCAAGTTCGTGGGGGTTTGGTGGGAAATGCACGTTGGAACGAGTTTTTGGGATTACAGTCGCAAATGGGGGAGTGAAGTTCCTTATGACCAACTGACCCCTGCCGGCAACCACGGGGCAACGACCGAAAATGTTAAATTACATATTGATTTTGCCGCCAAAAACAAAATCCCTTATGTGTTGGTAGAAGGTTGGAACACCGGTTGGGAAGATTGGTTTGGCGCATGGAAAGAAGAGGTTTTTGATTTTGTAACGCCGTACCCCGATTTTGATGTGGCATTACTGAGCAACTATGCCAAGGCTAAAGGGGTGCAACTTATCATGCACCATGAAACCTCTGCTTCGGCAACAAACTACGATAGGCGGATGGATACTGCCTACCGTTTTATGCAAAAGTTTGGATATGGGGCCATCAAAACGGGTTATGTGGGTAGAATTATCCCGCGAGGCGAGTTTCACGACGGGCAATGGATGGTTAACCACTATGAACGGGTAGCTCAAAAATGTGCCGAATATGGTTTTATGTTGGATGCTCACGAACCTGTCCGTCCAACGGGTTTACACCGCACCTATCCCAATTGGCTTTCCTGTGAAGCCGGACGGGGTAATGAGTTCAACGCATGGAGTATGGGTAATCCGCCCGAACACGAAACGATATTGCCCTTTACCCGTCTGCTGGGTGGTCCGATGGACTATACTCCCGGAATTTTCCAAATAAAACTCGATGTGTATAAAGACGGTAAAACGGAGCAAGTACACACCACCTTGGCTAAACAGTTGGCTTTGTATGTTACGATGTACAGCCCCTTGCAAATGGCTGCCGATTTTCCCGAAAATTACGAGAAACATCCCGATGCTTTTCAGTTTATCAAAGACGTGCCCACCGACTGGGATAAAACAGAAGTATTAGATGCCGAACCGGGGGACTTTCTCTACTTAGCCCGAAAGGAGAAGGGGAACGGTAATTGGTTCATCGGAGCTATTACCGATGAAAACGCCCGAATGTTTACCGCCAAACTCGCGTTTTTGGAAAAAGGTAAACAATACAAAGCCATCATCTACCGAGATGCTGACAAAGCCCATTGGCAAAACAACCCGATGGACTATACCATCGAAACTAAAAAGGTTACCGCTTCAACCGTGTTGAATATAGCATTAGCTGCCGGGGGCGGGTGTGCTGTTAGTATAATTGAACAGTAGATTTACGATTTACGATTTACGATTTAAGACGTAAGACATTAGACAAAAGACATAAGACTATAGAAGATAGACATTAGAGTTTCGATTTTCGATTTGAGGCATTAGTTGTTAGTCATAAGGTGTAAAAGGTAAGAGATTTTGTGAAAAGCATGTACTGTCGTTTAGGGTTTTGATTTGGAGGTAAACTATTGACCAGCAATGATGTAAGGAAACGTTTCTTTGCATTCTTTACGGTTATTATTCTGACTACGATAGGTATTTGAATCTTGTCAATCTGTCCGGCTTTAGTTTAGGCATACGCCTAAAAACAAGTAGGAGATTAACAATTAAAAATTTTGTTTTGTCATTTACACTGCGTTGCAGCCTTGTTAACTATTTTACCGGCAACGTTATGGACGGTTTTAACGTTTATATATTTAAACAATTTAAAACCATAACCCTATGAAAAAATTTTTAGCAGCATGGCTCTTGGCCATTTTCTTGTTTTGCAATGTATCGGCACAAGAAGTGCCCCCTACCATAGAAGAAGTGATCACTGCATTAAACGGTGATTGGGAGTGGAAATATTCGGTGATGAGTTTTTTTCCCGATACCGTTACGGTTGAAGAGGCAAGCCCAATTCAATTGAGTTTCAGCAATATCGGACCCTTGCCTCCTAACTCCATATATTATACGTTTAGCGGTAGTTCAGTTGGAGTGGCAACCGGAATAACAGAGATACAACCCTCATCAAACGGTTGGTCGGTACAATTCGAGGTGAGTATGAGCGGATCGTTTCCTTGGTTTATTAACATTTTAAATGAGGACGAACTGTTGTTTTTAGATGGATCAATGATAGTGGACGGGCCTTATGCCCACTATTTTACCCGTGTCGTATCAAATGACTGTTCGCAGGTAAATCCCGTGATTACCGGCGATTTGTTGGTAAATTGCGATTATGAAACAAGTACGTTGAGCACCCAAATTTACGACAGCTATCAATGGTACCGAAGGGGTTACTTTGAGGTTACCGCACAACCAATCCCGGGAGCAACAGGACAAACCTTCACCGCTACGATTAACGATGTGTTGTCCTATTTCAGCGTTGCTGTTACCGCCGATACCTGTTCGGCCATCTCTGCCGAGGTACTGATTGACCAAATGGTGGGCTTACCGCCCTATGTGATGAGTGGAGGTGATTTTACGGTGGATGCCAATGGCAATACCATTGTTTGTCCCGGCGATACACTTTGGTTTACGACAAACGGAATAGCTGATTTTCAATGGTACAGAGACGGTATGCCAATTGGTGCGGTCAACCAAAATCCGTTTCCCGTTACTCAAAGCGGCGGTTATACAGTAAACGGTAACGACCCGATTTGCCCGCTCTATCCGACAGGTTTAGGTTTAGAAATTGGGGTCATTGCACCGCCGAAACCCTTAATCGAGGTTTTGTCAAGCGAAACGGGGTTAATGGTGAGTAATTCCGATGCCTTCGCTACCTTTCAATGGGAGTATAACGGAGTACCGATTGCCGGGGCGACTAATCCGACTTATATGTTCGAGGGTTTACTGTTTGGTGAATACCGAGTGATGACCACCGACTCCCATAATTGTACTGCCTTTTCAAATGCCTACGACCTTCTATCGGGCATCGGCGACCGGTTTTTAACAAAGCCTGTTTTGTTATTCCCTATGCCCGTTGCCGAAACGCTTTTTATAGGCAACCTTCCCGATAATGGCATTTACAACGCAACATTGTACGATCTCAGCGGACGAGTGGTGCTCCAAACCACACTGTCAAACAACTCAGGATTGAAAGTAAACCACTTGCCTAATGGGATGTATATTTGCAAAGTCAGCGACTCAACCGGGCGTTTCGATGTGCAGAAAGTCGTAGTGGCAAGGTAGAAGTGGTTAGGTAAATTGTTGTAGGGGTTTAAAACGAGCATTTATGGTAACCTGAAGTTAATTTTTAACCACTTTTTAACTAAGCGAATAGTTGTTAAACTAAGAAAATAGTTTTACCTTTGCTCGGCAACTATTTCTGAAGATGATAGTAGTTTTTTATTGTTATTTATCTGATTTTCTCCTTTCATTCAACTATTAGGCAAATGAGTAAGTTATTAACCCCATTAGAGCTAAAGGTCATGAATATATTATGGAAGCTCGAAAAAGCTTTTGTAAACCATGTATTAGACGAATGGAACGAAGACCCCAAACCTGCATATAATACCATCTCCACTACTATCCGCATTTTGGAAGAAAAAGGCTTTATACAACACGAAGCATTCGGTCGAACCCATCGTTACTCGCCATTGATTAGCCAATCCGATTATCAAAAAAATTTGATGACCAATATCATTCAAAATGCTTTTTCAGGCTCGCTTTCCTCTTTGGTTTCTGCCATAGTGGACAATGAGCATTTGAGCAACGAGGAAATTACGGAAATTCAAGATCTCATTAACAAGAGCAGACAGTAAAATAATAGAAAGGCAGTACTATGTTCGATACCGTTTTTCAATATATCCTTGTTACCTATCTGCTTTCGTTAATTGGGGTGGGTCTGTACCGCCTTTTTAACCGAGGCGGATTGAGTGCTTTGCTGCAAAAAAGATTCCTGCTTGGGATAATCGCTTTAAGTTTGTCCTTGCCTTTCGTGATAGATAAACTATCGAGCAATTTTAAAGGAACCACTTACCAACCCTGCTTGCACGAACACCCTATCCCCGATGTGTTGCTCACCCAATACTGTCCCGAATCGGGTACTGAAATGCAAATGTGCATCGAAATTGCTCAGAAATCGGAACACTTTTGCAGTTGTCCAAAAGTGTCACAAGAGAATCTATTGCTTTACAAAGCGAATCCTACCTATGATTTCTTACTAAAACACGAAGCACATGTAAAATGGGTTTTGTTGTTGTCTATCCTACTTGTTTTGAGTTTGTTGTTGTTGCGCATCTTGTATTTGGTCAATATCGTTCGCATATCGGCACAGGAAACCGTTTCAATAAACGGTAAGCCCTACACCCTGCTGTACCCCAAGGATAAGAGTAAAGCAGTTTGTTCTTTTAGGCTTCATAAATCTTATATTGTATGGCAACGAAACCTCGACTTTTTGCCCGAAGCTGAACGACAAGCTGTTTTATGGCACGAGGTATCGCATTTGGAGCAAAAAGATACATGGTTTAAAACGTTGCTGCACTTGCTTCAGGGAATATGGTTGTTTAATCCGGCTTATTATTTCTTGATGCGTGAGGTTGACCGAATTAACGAGTTTATTGCAGATGAATTTGCAGTTACTCAGGTAGGGAGTGTGCAACAGTACGCCACTTTGTTGCTTAAACTCAAAACCCGTCATCAGTTACCGCTCGCCCATTCGTTTGCCAACAAAAAAACATCGCAACTCAAAAAGCGGGTACAATATCTTTTACAACCGCGCCGTCAATCTTTTATATTACAAGGGGTTATTGCAGTTGTCTTTACCCTGATTGTTAGTATTGCCTTATCGAGCACTGCTTATTACACGATGCCCAACATCTCAAAACAAGCTGACAAATTAAAACTCTACGAACACCTCTTAAAAGAGAACAGGCAAACCGGTAAATCGGTCTTTTGCAAAAACTGTATCTCCAAAACAGCTTTTGTAGATTGATGCACTCAGTCTTCATGCTCAATTGTGTTCAAAACACTTTTGCCAAATGCAGACATAAAGTCGTTATCATCAATCAATAATTGCAATTTGATTTAGCATATTGAACAGGCAGCCATTGCCGTTTCATTGTGCGCACTTGTGTGGTTCCCTTCTCAAAGTTTTAAAGCCGGTCGCGTGTGAACTATGAAAAAAGCAACAGAAATTTTTTTTTGTAGTTTTTTTGAAAAAAGTTTGACCTAGTGTTGCACATTTGGAATTTTTAACCCTACCTTAACGTTCTAATTTAGTTTAGATAACCAAACAAAAATATTGAGCTATGCACACTACAATCACCTTTAATGAGTTGCGACATATCAAAGACAGTTTACCGCACGGCAGTACTCATGCTATTGCCGAGGCCTTGAACATTTCAGAAGAAACCGTTCGCAATTATTTTGGCGGTACCCATTACGACACAGGCGAAACAGTTGGTGTCCATTTTGAGCAAGGCCCCAACGGAGGCATTGTTTACCTTGAGGACACAGCGATATTAGAAAAGGCCAGAGAAATTTTAGCTCAATTGGAAACAGAGCACCATCAAGAATAACCTGCGTCAAAAACTTTTATTGCAACCTTAACTTTCATAATTGCACATTCAATTAAAAAAAGGGTGAGATGTTTTTTAGTAACATCTCACCCTTTTGTTTTTTGAAGTGGTTTTGTGTGGTCGTCCTAAAGGTGCAAGCGGTATTGTTTGAACTTGTGCGACAGGTTTTCGCTTCGCAAATACAGATATAAAGCAAGAGAGGAAGTCGCAGCAAACAAATGCCAAAGGGCGTGGGCTTGAAAAATGCTATTGTGGTTGCAGCCTATTTTTTTCTCGTCTAGCAGGTAAAATATCATACCTATTAATATAGAAACCCCCGCAACCATCAACCATCGTTTGTTTGAATGGTTGGGGCAAAGCCATTCTGAAAGTGCAAAAAGCAGGATAGACAAAACAACCAATCCCGGTACTACAAACATCGCATTTAACTGCCACTTGAAAAGTGTTAGGATAACCGTAGCGACCACAAAAAATCCTAAAAACAGTAACGGGAGGCCTCGCTTTGTAAAATACGTTTTCTTGAAATAGTAATAGTTGTAAATCCGATGAATGGAGTATATCATCGGGAACAGAAGCAGGGCATTAACCCCGGCCATGTCGAGTTGTTGCGCCAAGGCAATGAGTGAAGCATGGAAAAAGGAACTGAACAAAAAAATGAGTATTAACACTGTTCCCAACACATATCCGTAAATGGGGTAGCTAATCAACAGGTTGTTATAAAGCTTTTGTAAACGAAATTTGCGAAATCGGTCGCGGGCCGAAACAGTTAACACTAATAACCCGACAAACAAGTAGGGCAAATTGCTCAAGGTGTTGATTGGCTCACGGATAAGGCGATAGGGACGGGTTAATTCACAAAAAACATCAGTATAGTTGATTGTTGAAACAAATTGCAGCCAAAAATTGGTGTTGATGGGGTAGTAAGATAATACACCCAAGATTGCCAATGTAATCAGACTGATGTAGAAGGGCAGTTTAATAAAGGGTAAGTGCTTTGACATGATTTGAGAAGTTTTTAAGGCTATTTTGCTTTATGGGTTTAGTTTTCAAGAAATACTCAGAAGACGTTGAATTGGCTGTTTAGAAGGTGATGGAATGATAGGACTTGATTTATTTAAAAAGGATTGATTGGGTTTAGACAATCATTTGCAACGTTATTCTTTGCCGGTTACGGTTAAGTTGTGTAAAACGGAAATTCATCCTGTTGACACTTGCAAAACAGGTTTTTATAGCATGGTTGTTTTAGCAGCAATGTAAAGGGGGAAAATCATGCCAATTAGTCGAGTCGGTTGAGTTCTAAGGTCTCGTCCGGTGTCTTTTCCCTTAAAAAGTTTTTGTAGAACAAATATAAAGTGCCGCTAAAGATGGCAGTACCCAATAAAATGCTCGAAGGGGGTAAGGAATCAATTGCTTTCAAATCGGCATTTGAATTTGTTCCTTGGGTAAAATAATATCCGACCACTTGAAGGGCATTGTTTACAAAATGTCCGATGATGGCATACCATAAATTACCGCTCCAATAAAAGAGGTAACCCAAAAATGCTCCGATAAGCATTCGCGGAATAAACCCCAAAAACTGAAAATGAATAGCACTAAACAAGGCGGCGGCAATAAAAATGGCCAAATGAGGTTTTTTAGTCCACTCGATAAGCAATTGTTGTAAACACCCTCTAAACAACAACTCTTCGCCAATTGCGGGAAGGAGTGCAACGATTAGGATGTTCAGCATCAAATCGAGTGGCGAATCCATTTTCAAAAAAGCTAGGGTTAGTTTTTCCGCATTTCCTTCCATGTCGCGCATCCATAATTCCACATCTTTTAAAAAAGAAGGCAGCGACACCGATTGATTGAGTTCCATGAAAAACGACATCAACGGCAAGGCACTTATGGTAACCATTGATGCCAATAAAACCGACCGCGTAGAAAGGGGAAGAGTCAACGGAATATAACCCGTGGCCTTACCGCTTTTGAGAAAAGAAAATGCAAGAGCGGGCACAATAAACACCCCAATAGTGGTGATCAATTGAAGGACTTTTAACAATCCGATATTTTGGCTATCAATATTTTCTACCAAATTGTTAATGCCTGCAAGGTTATATCCGGCTAATAATAGAATAAGCACTTGCAGCAGACTGAATATGCTGTAAGATAAAAGCAGCAGCAACAGAAAATACAAGAACTGAACAGAATAGGGTTTCTTATTGATGTCAAACAGCACATTGTTCATGATATACCCAAATTTGTGTAAATTTACAACCTGTTTGCAACTTATTAATCAAACAGAAGGCTTTTCTGATTTGTTTAACTCTTTCGTTGATGGAACAAGCGATGAAAAAGGATTGTAAAAACTAGATTATGGTTAAAATAGAAAATATAGAACTCGGAGAATTTCCCCTGTTGCTTGCCCCGATGGAAGACGTTAGCGATCCACCGTTTAGGGCATTGTGCAAACAAAACGGGGCCGATTTGATGTACACCGAGTTTATCTCGTCCGAAGGACTGATAAGAGATGCCGAAAAGAGTATCAAAAAGCTGGACATCTACGAAGAAGAACGCCCGATTGGGATACAGATTTTTGGGGCTGATTTGGAAAGCATGAGTATTTCGGCCGAAATTGTCGAGCGTGCCAATCCCGATTTGCTCGACATTAACTATGGTTGCCCGGTGATGAAAGTGGTTTGTAAAATGGCCGGTGCCGGCATTTTGCAAGACATCGGTAAAATGATCAAACTCACTGAAACGGTGGTGAAAAGTACGCGGTTGCCGGTAACGGTAAAAACCCGTTTGGGTTGGGACGAAAATACCAAAAACATCGTAGAAGTGGCAGAACGATTGCAGGACATCGGTATTAAAGCTATTTCTATTCACGGACGCACCCGTAAACAAATGTACAAAGGCGAAGCAGATTGGACACTCATTGGCCAAGTGAAAAACAATCCCCGAATGAACATCCCTGTTTTTGGCAACGGGGACATCGATTCGCCGCAAAAAGTATTGGAAATGAAAAACCGGTACGGCGTTGACGGCATCATGATTGGCCGTGCTTCCATTGGCTATCCGTGGATTTTCAGAGAGGTGAAGCACTTCCTAAAAACAGGGGAAACGCTTGCTCCCCCCACTGTTGCTGAACGAGTAGAAGCCGCAAGGCAGCATTTGACCCATTCTGTTGCATGGAAAGGGCTGAGACTCGGAATCCTCGAAATGAGAAGGCATTATACCAATTACTTTCGAGGATTTCCAAACGTGAAGCCCTTTAGGTCGGCCTTAGTAACTTTAGATAATTTAGACGACCTCTACGATACCTTAGACCAGATTACCCTGCAATATGCCGATTGCCAACTCATGGAAGCATGATAGGTGCGGATGGAGTGGCAAGTTCCTTTAACAAGTTAGTAGGGGAGGGGTGCAGTGGGCATTTACTGATAGGTCGGGATAATTCTTTACCGGAATAACTCTATACCTAAAGAGCCGGTCATTTAGAACACAGTCAAATCCATTTCTACTAAAAAAAGAAAACCCTTTATTATCGGCCGATAATAAAGGGTTTCTGATGTTGGGTGGAGAATATCGGAGTCGAACCGATGACCTCTTGCATGCCATGCAAGCGCTCTAGCCAGCTGAGCTAATCCCCCAAAGTAGGTTCAAAACAAGAATTTCAAAAAAAACGTTCAATCGCGGTGCAAAATTAAAAACTTATCTCGATTTTTAACCCTTGTGGCGCGTTTTTTAAAACTATATTTAACCGTACCGTAAAACTTTGGAAAGGTGTAGGCCAAACTCAACAAACTTATGATAACTTTGCACCACCGAACATTTAAAATAAGATGTATTCTATATGCCCGATTTTGCGCAACTAACCTTCAAAAAAATGGCGATACACCGCGTAGGTAACAAACTGCGCAGCGAAGGTGTTTTAAGTGCCGCAAATACTTACCCATTATCCGATGAACGCATGAGGAATGCGCTCTTAGATTATTTCCTCCCTCCCTTTACGCGGCACAATGAGTGTTACAAATTTACCCATAACTCAAAACTGAACCTGAACGAACTCTACACGTTTTGCCGTCATATTTTTGAGAGCAAAGGCGATTTTTTAGATGAATCGGTCAACATCGCCAAGCATTTATACAATCAATCTAACCACCCTCAAATAAAAGGCGGAGAGTTATTCATTACCTATTTTGCAGATTGTGTGATAGAAGACGAACTCACCGATGCCATCGGTATTTTCAAATCGGAAGAGAAAGATACCTTTTTTAAACCGGAAGAAACCAAAGAAGCAGTACTCCTGCATATAGAAAAAGGGATAAACCTCAAACGCTTAGACAAAGGCTGTTTGATTTTCAACACTGCCCAAGACGATGGTTACCGCGTTATCACCATTGACAAACTGAGCAAAAGCGACAGCGAAGCACAGTATTGGAAAAACGATTTTCTAAACCTTATCAGGGTAGAAGACAACGGCTTTGCCACAGAGCACTATATCAATCTATGTAATGATTTTGGTGAAGAAACCTTCGGAGTTGAACAAGGTAAAAGCGATCAAGTATTGTTTATGAACAAGTCGTTGCAATACTTCTCTGACCATGAACTTTTTGATGTTACTGATTTTGCTGACCAAGTTTTTGAAGACAAGCCCGAACACGCCGAACGTTTCAAGGAATACAAAGATCGTTACGAATCAGAAAACAACCTCTTGGCTGCCAATGATTTCAAAATATCACAGCCCACGGTTAAAATCATGAAACGGAAATTGCGAAGCCTCATCAAGTTAGATACCAATATAGACATCAGACTTCATTCCGAAACAACGGAGCAGTTCATTGAACGAGGATATGACGAAGATAGGCAGATGTATTTCTACAAAGTGTTTTTCAGGGAAGAGGAGTAGCCCGCTCTATTTTTTTGCCCCACTTTAATAGGGCAGGTGCTAATATCAAGCAAGGTTTTGGTACAATGGTCAATCCAACAAAACGCTGTTCCTGTTCCTCGTCATTTTCTTGCCCACATAGTTGATACAGTTAGTATTAGGCATAGCAATTAAATATTTTGCTTGTTGTGGCGCAACTAATGAAATTCTGCTACCTTTGTAAACATAAGAGGATAGCCTAAAAATATCCGCTTAGTAGCAACAAGATTGATTTCAACCAACATTTTTAAACTCCTTTTGCCATCACAAAACATGAGAAAACTAGAAGTAGTAGCCAAAATAGCACAAAAAACCGGAATAGACAAAATAGATGTGCTGGTTTCTTTGGAAGCTTTTTTCAAAGAGGTGAAGGAACTGTTGGCTGAAGGGGAGACCATCAGTATCAGAGGTTTTGGCAGTTTTGCGGTAAAAAAACGCGCTAAAAAAATAGGTCGCAATATTCAAAAAAACGAAGCTGTCGAAATTCCGGAAACCAGCATTGCCTCCTTCAAACCATCGAAAGCTTTCAACGAAGCAGTAAACAAAGGTGCAAAGCGCAAGTAAGGCAAACGGTTCTACGTTGGGCGACCTATATTACAGCCTATCGGTATTTTTTATACTCCTTTTTATTTCTAGTCCTCCGCTATATTTTAAGCACTCCTACTTCATTTTACTACTTCATTCCCCTTTCTAAAAATGACATTTACCAAATCGCAGTTGATACTCATCACTGTTTGTATCGCTTTAGTCGCTCTTCTATATATTTTCGGTCAGCGAAAATCTTTAGAATCTCCCACCTCCGGTGAAATGCCCACCGGTGGTATGCCAATGGCAAGTAACCCCGATGCCACAACGTTGCTCAAAACGCAAATAGATATGACCGCTTTGGCAGAAAGGTTAAAAGCAAAAATCAAAACAGGTGCGGCAGATAGCATTGCCTATTGGGAAAATAAATTTAAGGAAAGTGCCGATTCAGAAAGCCGTACCCATGCGCTAAGACAAATCGCGCGAATATGGGAAAACGAGGGGTATTTGGAATTAGGAGCGAACTACCACCGCCAAATAGCAAGAACCGACTCTACCCGAACCAATTGGTTAGAGGCTGCCAATAAATTGGCTGATGCCTTTCAATTGGCCGGCGACTCCACGATGAAGTTGTTTCTCATAGAAAACGCTATAGATTCATACCAAAAAACCTTGCAGTTTGATACTACTCAACTCGATGTCAAAGTCAACATTGCCAATTGTTATTTCGATGCCTATTCCAATAATCCGCAAATGGTGATGACCGGAGTGATGCTCTTGCGAAGCGTTACCGCCATCGACTCAACCTATGTGCCAGCTAATATATCATTAGGCAGGATGTCAATTGTGTCCGGTCAATTTGACAAAGCGATCCTTCGATTTCAGACAGTTATCAGAAGAGATCCCGGCAATGCCGAAGCCTATTACTACCTTGGCGAGGCTTATGCGGCTATGGGGCAAAAAGAAAAAGCAAAGGAAGCATTTGAAAATTGCAAAAAACTGATAAAAAACCCTAACTTTGCCGCCGAACTGGATAAGTATATTCAACAATTGTAAACAATTAAATATCAAGCGATATGCCTTGCGGAAAAAAAAGAAAAAGACATAAAATAGCTACACACAAACGCAAAAAGCGTCTTCGAAAAAACAGGCACAAAAAAAAGAAATAGGTTTCGGTAATTAACTATTTACCGTATCCTTCTTAAAATAGTGCTATCTATATCAAGCAAGCATAAGATCTTTTATTCTTTACTTTTGTCTGTTGCAGTAGATTTGCAACAGACAAAAGTTTCTTATTTGAGTGCCATGAGGTTAGGATATTAGTGCAATAGCCGGTTTTCGGTTTAGGGTTCCCCCTTTTTTTTACCGTTCGCACTAAACATTTGTATCATTTTAAGGCATCAGCAAACATAGCTATCATTTTTTTAAAAGCTGCCGGTATATAGCCATCTTACGTTGTTCAGCCCTTGTGTCTTGATTCAAACGTATTTGTTTACCAGTTACACAGACATCTTTATCGGACATTTTCCTAAATTTGCATGATTTTTGATAAATTATTGCATTGACGGTATAACTTGGCCTGAATTTAGTGGTTTGTTTGTGAGCAGCTATCTGCCCCAATGAAATGATTGTAACTTAGCAGCACCTCTATACCTAAACAATTCTTGGGTATTATGAAAATAAGAATACTTTGAATAAGGACTTGATATTAGATGTTACTTCTTCGGGCATAGAAATTGCCCTCATGGAAGATGATCAATTAGTCGAACTACATCAGGAAAAACACGACAATCTATTCGGTGTAGGGGATATTTTTGTTGCCAGAGTTAAAAAGACAGTAGCCGGATTGAATGCTGCCTTTGTGGACATTGGCTATGAAAAGGATGCGTTTTTGCATTACTCCGACTTAAGTCCTCAAATGTTGTCGGTCAAGAAGTATGCAGAATTGACCATCAGCGGAAAACACAATACCCATCTGTTAAACAACTTTGAAGTTGAACCGGAAATCGTTAAGACCGGTAAAATCTCCGATGTCCTTGCCCGTAGAGATGTTATTTTAGTGCAAGTGCTTAAAGAGTCTATTTCGACCAAAGGACCAAGGTTAAGTTGCGAAATTACCCTTGCCGGCCGATACATGGTGTTAAACCCCTTTAACAACAATGTTTCTATTTCGCGAAAAATAAAAAGCCCCGAAGAGCGAACTCGTCTGCAACGTTTGGCCGAAAGCATCAAGCCGCAAAACTTTGGGTTAATAGTCCGCACGGCTGCCGAAAACCGAAAGGTCGCAGAACTGCATGAGGATATTGACACCTTGTTGGCTAAATGGCAACAACTCTTCAATGAATTAAAGTCTGCCAATCCTCCACAAAAAGTAATGAGCGAAGTGGGAAAAGCATCGGGCATATTGCGCGACTTGCTCAACCCTACTTTTACCCGAGTAGTTGTCAATGATAAAGCCATTGCGGTAGAAGTGAGCAACTTCATTAGCGAAATAGAACCCGGTACTGAGAAAATCGTGTCTTATTACAATGGGAAGACACCCGTTTTTGACTACTACAAAGTTACCAAGCAGATTAAATCGGCTTTTGGTAAAAATGTTAATTTGGCAAGCGGTGCTTATTTGGTGATTGAACATACCGAAGCATTGCACGTCATTGATGTGAACAGCGGGCATAAAATGTCATCCAGCAGCAATCAAGAATCTAATGCCTTGTCTGTTAATTTGGAAGCGGTTAACGAAATAGCAAGACAATTGCGCCTGCGGGACTTGGGCGGCATTATCGTGATTGATTTCATTGACGTGAAGTCAACCGAAAGCAAAAAGATATTGCACCGGCGAATGGAAGAAGCCATGCAAGCCGATCGCGCAAGACATACGATCCTGCCTTTAAGCCAGTTTGGTATTATGCAAATTACCCGCGAACGGGTAAGACCCGAAATTCAAATTGCCACAGCCGAGGTTTGCCCTACCTGCCGAGGTACGGGAAGGGTAAAGGCGACTATCTTGTTGATAGATGAAATCGAAAACAACCTTAGCTATTTATTGACCGAACTGGATTACCAACAACTAAAACTATCCGTTCACCCCTTTGTGGATGCCTATATTAAAAAGGGCATTATTTCCCGACAATGGAAGTGGTTTTGGAAGCATAAGAAGTGGGTTTCGGTACACGTCAATGCACAGTACTCTCTGACCGAGTACAGTTTTTTAGATGCGCATAACGAGGAAATAAAACTATAAACACCATACTCCTGACAAAAAGAGGATTTGACACTTGTTTAACCTCAAAAAGAGCCAAAAAAAATTAGTAGTCCACAACAATATTTTTAACCGTATTGAGACATGAATAGCCTGCATTATTTACAAAAATCCCTTTGTTTTCAATGATTTGCACATTCTAATGTTTTTAAACCTATTTCTTTTCTGAAAAATAAAATCAGAGGTCTAACGATATTTTTTGCGGTTGATAGATACTAAAATGATTGTTTTACGTACTTTTGTTTGTCAAAACTTAGACTTATCAGGCGTTATCTCGTGTAACCGTTACACGCTCGAGAAGAGAAATAGAAAAAGATAAAAATTAACTACATGCCGAGAGTTCTACGAATAATCAATAGGTTGAATTTAGGAGGTCCGACGTTTAACGCCGCATTACTAACCAAACACCTTGCCCCCGAATATGAAACGCTATTGGTAGCGGGAATGAAAGAAGAAGAAGAGGCAAGTTCAGAGTTCATTCTGAATGACTTAGGGATTGAGCCTTTATACATACCCAATATGTTTCGCTCCATCAACCCGCTTCGCGATTTACCGGCATACAGGCAATTGAAAAAAATTATTCGCGAGTTTAAGCCCGATATTGTCCATACACACGCCGCCAAAGCAGGGGCATTAGGTCGCCTTGCCGCCATAGATTGTGGAGTGCCCGTTGTCGTTCATACCTTTCACGGTCATGTTTTTCACTCTTATTTCGGACCTCTAAAAACGCGTCTCTATATTGAAATAGAACGTTGGTTGGCCAAAAACAGCAGCAAAATAATAGCCATCAGCCCATCTCAAAAAGGAGAACTCAGCCAAACTTACAATATTTGTTCCGATGACCAAATTGAAGTCGTGCCCTTAGGATTTGACCTAAGCCGCTTTCAGACCAATCAAACCGAAAAACGCATCAGTTTCAGAAAGAATTACCAATTAGCCGATGACGAAATAGCGATTGGCATTGTTGGACGGTTAGTTCAGGTTAAAAATCACGGCTTGTTTTTACAGACTTTAAAGCAAGTGTTAACCCAAACTACCCAAAAAGTTCGCGCTTTTATCGTGGGCAACGGCGAAGAACACGATAACCTATTGCAAATAGCCCGCGATTTAGATATCCCCTTTTCCACCCCACAGTACAATTCACATCAGCAAATGCCGCTTACCTTTACCTCATGGATAAAAAACATTGACGAGGTATATGCCGGTATTGACATGGTTGCCCTCACCTCGCTCAACGAAGGCACTCCCGTCAGTTTGATAGAAGCACAAGCTGCCAACAAACCCATTGTGAGCACCAATGTCGGCGGGGTATGTGATGTGGTGATGCCCGGCAAAACCGCACTGATAGCACCCAGCAACGATGCAGGTCAATTTACCCAACAGATGCTTAAATTGGTAGAAAACGAAGCCTTACGGCAAAAGTTAGGTAAAAGCGGACATAACTTTGTGAACCGAAAATATCATTACACGCGGTTGGTCAACGATATGGATATGCTTTACCAAAAGCTGCTGTATCAAAACATGCCGGCTAAGGCTAAAACCAAATTCCAACAACAGCCCCAACCCATCCATTTATCTCCCGCCATGGCAACTGCACAGAACATGGCAAGTGTTTCTATTGCAAGCAATTTTGCTCAAAAATAAGAACCGCATCGAATGGTATTCACCCAATTCCTAAAGTTATAACCCATGCAGTTGGGCCGGCAAGCATCATGCAGTCAGAAATTTCTCATCTTCCTTTTATCGTCTATGCTGCATATAGCATCATTGCTACTCTGTTTGCGGTCATCATCAATTACCTGTTTTTGCGGGCTATCAAAAATATAGGCAATCACAACAAAATCACAAACGGCCACGACAATTTAGTGCGTTGGGCGGCCGATACCAAACCTACTATCGGCGGATTTTCTTTGTTTATCGTTTTTCTCCTGTCGGTCAGTTCCTATTATTTACTTCCTTTTAAAAATACCGAATTACCGCCGCGCGAACTCTTCGCCTTGCTCAGTAGTGCTTCTCTGGGTTTTATCATCGGATTGGTGGACGATTCGTTTCACATGATGCCGGCTTTTAAATTTGTGGGGCAAATTATTTGCGCCTTGTTAATGATTAGCATGGGCGTTTATATCTCCATTACTGATAACTTTATCATCAATGCTGCGATAACCATTTTTTGGGTAGTCGGCATTATGAATGCCATCAACATGCTCGACAATATGGATGGCATTGCCGCAATTGTGTCGTTAGGCATTTTAGCTTGCAGCGTTGCGGTGATGTATTTTACCGGTGAATTTACCCACTTCTACACCATCATTTTTATTGGGGTGATGTCGGCATTGTTGGGATTTTTGTATTTCAATTGGAACCCCTCAAAAATGTTTATGGGCGATTCGGGCAGTCAATTTTTGGGCGCATTGCTCGCTTTTGCCGGCATTGTGTTGGCTTGGCAATTTAAACCCGATGGGAAATCAACCGTTTACCTGCCACAGTTTATACTTCCGGCACTGATTTTTGCCTTGCCCATCATTGACACCACCACTGTTTTTATTTACCGTATTGCCCGAAAACAATCCCCTTTTGTGGGCGGCAGAGACCATACCACGCATCACTTAGCCTACTGCGGCTTATCCGATAAACGTGTAGCTTTTGTGTTTACTGTTTTAGCAACCTTTTCGGTCATTGCCACCTGCCTGATAGTCCTTCAATTTAGGGAAAACATCAATCATGTCCCGATTGCAGCCTTAGTTTACCTGCTCGTACTATTTGCGGCCGTTCAAATTGCTTATCGGAGAGGGAGAAAGGTGGTTAACGGTTAATGATAAATGGTTAATGAAGAAGAGACAATTTACCATTAACCACTAACCATTATTATTTGACCTACCCCAGTCAGCCATCCCTAAAACAAAAAGGTCATAACCTGTTTGGCTTTAGGGATTATGATATCGTCCGATTTGTTTGAGGGATAGGAGCAAGAACGCCCCCTGATAACCCAAATACTGATAAAATCGCCGCTCTTGATTCGCTTTTTTGCCAAAAAAGCAAGGACAAAATACGCCATTTACCTATCCATTTGCATTATTTATGGAAGAGAGGGGCAGGGGAGAGTAAGGTTTTCCAAACAAATCCCTTCTAGATTTCACCTCAATTATTGATGCTCAAACCCCTTTGCATCACCCTCAACCTTTCTCCAAAGAAGTCCAACCCACCAAGTTTCTTATTCGAAATAGCTTGTTTTACCCAATATTGTTCAATTATCTTGCAAATTGGAGATAAGGCTTGGTTCAAACTTTTAAAGATGTGCCGAAAATAGTTAATAAAGCACCTAAAACCTTCTTTTAATACAAAGGCTTTGTAAAAAAATACAAAACGCTTGTATTAAAATACAACGACTTTGTAAAAGAATACTACACTCTTGTATTAAAATACATCGGCTTTGTAAAAAAATACAACGACTTTGTAAAAAAATACAACAGCGTTGTAAATTAAGCATGTTTTTGGTCGAACTTTGGCTATAGGAGTAGCATAAATAAAGGTACGACCTGCCCGTATGAAGTTCTGAAATTGGTCAAAAACGCCTTTTTTACCTTTAAAGCACCATTTGTTTTGCCTTATGGTAATTTAAAGCCCGAGTTTGATGTTGTCGAATTAACCCTTGCTATGGCCAACATCATGAATTGTAGGCATGTTTTCAATATCAGTTTTTTGTGGTAAACTGTCAAAACAAAATGCAGATTTTGGGAACGTGCGCTGATTGATTACACGGTATCTGCTTTATAAAATATGCAGGAAAGTGTTAGGCAATTAGTTGTTAATATACTATTATAGAAAAGATTGCGTTCATTTTGTTTACTATATACGAACGTTATGAAACCAAGCCGAATCCATAAAATTGCATTTGCTGTTATTGCAGTAATTTATTTTGGACTCATACTTTCTTGTTCAAGGCATACTTCGGATAGGTATGCACAACCTCCCCTCACTCACAGCAAACTTATAAATCCAAATCCAATTACCTTTCATTTTGACAGCTTGCATATACCAAACCACCTCATGAATGGTAATTATGGAGGGAGTAGTCACACCATGTCGTACACCCGAAACGATTCGGCTTTTGTCGTACTGCAAAATTGCTTACAAAACACGCTGGATATTTACAACATAGAGCAACCAAAATGGGTTAGAAGCATGGATTTGTCGTTTATGAATTCTTTGTGCGGAAAGCAAACAAGTTGTTTTTATGGATCCGACACTTTGCTTTGCATAACATCGGGTAGTATTTTATTCAGTACTTTCGAAAATGATTTTCAAACTCTGAGTATATTAAATGATAATGAAAGCATGAAAGGTAAAAGGTTCATTACTACCGAATCATTCGATACTTATGAAGAAATACACCTGACTCGCGACTCAATACTCCTGTTTCCGGTTTATTATGGCAACTATAAAAAGCGTTGTAATCAACCCATAACAGCAACTTATAACTTGCGAAACGGAGAAATCGGATTTGCTGACATCAATTATCCTAACGTTTTATGTGGTACTGATTATGGTTTGCTTGACAGGATAGAACATTATTATTTTGACGAAACCATTCTTTATGCCTTTCATGCGTTACCTGAAATATGGAAGTATAACATACAAACGAGCACTTTGCAACGATACAATTGTAAAAGCACATTCCATACTGATAGCATACTCCCTATTACCTTTAAACGCACACCAAAAAACAAAGATTTACTTTTCGACCATTTTATGCATAGCGCACGCTATGAAAGACTGGTATATGACAAGTACAAAAAATGCTACTACCGTTTTTTTGTACTTCAAATGTCCCACAAAAACGAACAAGGCCTTTTTAATACCTACAAAGACCGCAGAATGTCTCTCATGGTGTTAGATGAAAACTTTAACCTGATTGGCGAAACCCTGCTTCCAAAGAATTGCCTTGCGATTTTTTTTGCAGTAGCTTCTAAACAAGGCTTATTTGTCAATAACGGACCACTAACTAAAGCAAAAGAAAATGGTTGGAACATACTCAAAATCAATTTTACTGTTCATTAGTCTTTTATTTTGGGGAACATCTCAATCTGCATGGTCTCAACAGAATATAAGCTATCCATATTTTGAACAAACCCTGCCCGAAATAGACTCAACAATTCACCTAATCTCTTATAATAAGGCATTTGTTATCCATTTCAACTTTTGCAGCTCCACTAAATACTGTGGTCAAAAGATGGTTGATTTCATAGCCAAAACTAAAGGCGACAAGATTTTGATAATTTGCGATAATGCGGATGCTAAAATCTTAGAGCCACTCCGAACACAAAACCGGTTTGAGTTAAAACAGATAAACCAAACCATACTTACCCAATATGGTTTGTTTTCGGTGTATAATCTCTACATTTATCCCCAAAAGAGAAAAATCGTAAAACTTCAATGAGCAGCCGGATTTTTTACCATTCCTGCGGCTGGATGTTTCATGTTGCCAACAATTCCTCTGTATATTACACCTCAATCAACTCAAAAAACCATGACCGACTACTTACTCGTATTTTTGGGTGGCGGGTTGGGAAGTATGCTGCGTTTAGCACTTTCAAAGTATAATGCTTTGAGCACAACCTTACTGCCGGTCGGCACGATGTTGGCAAACTTATTGAGCAGCATTATATTGGGACTTGTAATCGGTTGGATATCGAGCCGTGCTCATTTACCCCCGTCATTCAGAGTATTCTTTGCAGTAGGATTCTGTGGCGGGTTCAGCACCTTTTCTACTTTTAGCTTCGAAACATTTTACTTTCTCAAAACAGGGCAGCCCGTTTTTGCATTGTTGAATGTGGGAATCAGTGTCATTTCTTGTGTAGTGGGGGTCTATGCAGGTTTTAGTCTTACCAAATAACCACAAGCCATGTATCGTGTATTGCTGACCGGTTTCAAGGCTTTTGGCGGGTTCGAGGAAAACCCAACTCAAACTATTTTGGAGGAATTTGTTTGCGAAAGAAGCGATGTGTTGCTGTCCAAATTTTTGTTGGACGTTGATTTTAATATCACCGCTCAACAATACGAAGAAGTTTTAGCAACCACCCTTCCGCACCTAATCATTAACATGGGATTATCGGCCGAGGCTTCGGTAGTGCAGTTGGAAAAAGTAGCACTCAATATTGGGTTTGACCGGTATAAAGAAAGGACTCATTTCACCCTTCAACCTTCCTCACCCGATGCTTATTTCAGCAGTTTGCCCGTTGAAGAATTGGCCGGGCTGCTTTCAAGTCGAGGTATTCCCGCCTTGCAATCAAACCATGCAGGCATCTATTTATGCAATATGGTTTATTACCAATCTTTGGCGTGGTGTGAAAAATATCCGAATGGCAATGCCTTGTTTATACATATCCCGATGACCACCGAATTGGCCGCCAAACACTGTATCGAAAAACATCGGGCATATCCTTCTCTTCCCAAAGAACTTATTTTGCAAGCCATCACCATCATCATCAACCGCATCCTACCGTTTGCAACTAAAGATATGGTGAACGGAACGAGTGTTTAGTAACCGGTTTTTCTTCGATTCAACTCTTCCCGAATAAACCTGCTTTCTTCTAAGAGTTGCTGCAACTCATTGTTGATAAGAATAAGACGGTCTTCAATTCTTCTCAACCGTTCTTCCAAGTCGGAAATTTCGCGGTTTTGCGAATTTTGAAGAATTGGGTCAGTGGTTATTGGGGGGGCACTTTGCCAACCACTGTTAGCAGGGTTCGGTGGTGGGGTAAATTTGATTGGGTCTTTTGGACTTTCGGTATTTGAGGAAGGTTGAGTTGTTTTAGTATTGGCAGGCGGCGGCGAGTCATTTTTTTGCCAAGCAGGGTTGGCTGCCTTGTAACTATTGGGGGGGGTAAAAGTGGGTACATTATTAGCCGGATCAGGTATTGGCTGGTTTATATCGGGCTGCTTTGGTGCAACCGGAGCTTCCTCAACACTCCTGCTCGTGTAATGTTGAACGTTTTCGGTATTATTCCATTCGGAATTGGTTAAACTCGGTGCAATGAGGTTGTTCCTGTAGGTTACAATTTGCGCTTGTTGATAGCCTGCTTCAATTGCATTGTCTCTTGCATACAAGGCATCATCGTAATCATAATAAGTGCCCAGATAAGAAGCAACACTGGAATTGTTGTTTTTTTCTTTGTATATCTGCCCTAAATGCGTAACGTGTGTGTATTGATGAAAGATTTCAGAACTGATGGGAAAAATGGCTAAAAAAACGCGGTAGAAAACCTCCTCTACCATTTGATTGCTCTCCAACAATTGTTCGATGTCGGTAAACGACATGTCTTTCCCGATTAATTGATTGCCGGGACCCAGCAAAAACCGGGTAATTGGGGCGGTAACACCATAATCTCTACACACTTTTGCATCATGCATCTGCGGCAGCATCGTTTCGTACTTCACCCCTCCGCCGTATTTCGCCAGGACCTGTCGAACCAAGTTCGCATCGGTTTCAAGAGAGATGTTTATCACCTCAAATCCGTCTGCATTGGTAAATTCCTTGGAGCTGTATTTTTTTTCTAACCCAATCAGTTGAGGTTGAACGGTAATATACTCCGGGCAATAGGGTTGAGCAAAATTGATGAGCACATATTTATCCTTCATAGAACTCAGCCGTATCAAATCCCCGTCAAGTCCGAAAAGTTGGAAATCGGGCATAACCTGACCTTCCCCTTGTCCTTTAACCGAAGAAAAGGTAATGAGCAAAAGGGCGGCTATAGTTAAACAAAACTTTTTTGATGATTGCATATAAAATTCCATTTACCAACTACTTTAAACGACAGGCGGGATAATCATATCTCTACCTTTTGAACATCTTTAAGAACACTAAACAAAACGACAAACAGCATTTAAAAAGCTGAAAGGCATACAAGTCGTAAAAGTAATAAATAAAAAAGATTGTCAGATATTATTTTATACTTTTTCTACTCTTTTACTTGAACATGACAAAAAGGAGTTCTAAGTGTATTGGTGATTGTCAAATCATAGATAGTTTCCCGAATCTATTATCGTGAAATATCCGACCAATTACTCTTAAATACTTAACTTTGCCTGCCTGATATACCGATTACTGTTTTGACTTCTGCTGATACTTTCCATCCGACCAACAATATCAGTATAATTAAAGCAGTTTTTTGGTGTTTTGTATTCTTGTTGTTTAACGTAATTATCACTTCTTCAGCACATGGCAAATATTTACACCGAACAGTTAGCAGAAGTAACTATCAAGTTTGCCGGCGACTCCGGCGATGGAATGCAATTAACCGGAACCGAGTTTACCAATAACACGGCACTTACCGGCAGCGACTTAGCCACATTCCCCGATTTTCCGGCCGAAATACGTGCACCGCAAGGAACGTTGCCCGGCGTATCGGGCTATCAGTTACACTTTGGCAGCAAACTCATTTTTACCCCCGGTGATACTTGCGATGTTTTAGTCGCCATGAATGTTGCCGCTTTAAAAGCCAACTTGAGTACCTTAAAAACAGGGGGCATCATCATTGCCGATATTGCCGGTTTTGACACCAAAAATCAGCGACTTGCCAAAAGTGCCACTAACCCATTGGAAGACGATTCCCTAAATGCTTACCGAGTAATCAAAATGGACGTTACCAAGCTGACAAGGGATTGTCTCAAAGACTTTCAACTTGGAACAAAAGAAAAAGACCGCTCCAAAAACATGTTTGTGTTGGGCTTTTTGTATTGGATGTATAACCGTACTATGGAAAGCACCATTTTGTTCTTAGAGGGCAAGTTTAAGAAAAAGCCCGATATTTTAGAAGCCAACCTTCGCGCTTTAAAAGCAGGTTATTTCTATGGCGATACGACAGAGACCTTTACCACCCGGTATGAGGTAAAAGCCGCACCTTTGGTATCCGGTCGTTACCGCAGTATCATGGGCAACCAAGCATTAGTCATCGGTTTGATAACTGCCGCCCGAAAAGCCAATCTACACTTATTTTACGGGTCATATCCCATCACTCCCGCTTCTGACATTTTGCACGGTTTAGCACAGTACAAACACTATGGTGCTACGACTTTTCAGGCCGAAGATGAAATTGCCGCAATCTGTTCGGCAATCGGTGCTGCTTATGGAGGTAATTTAGCCATCACCGGCACATCGGGTCCAGGAATGGCACTCAAAGCAGAAGGAATGGGTTTGGCTGTCATGCTCGAATTGCCTTTGGTTATTTGTAACATACAGCGAGGAGGTCCATCCACCGGATTACCCACCAAAACAGAACAAGCCGATTTGCTTCAAGCACTTTATGGAAGAAACGGGGAATGTCCGATGCCGGTTTTAGCCGCCAAATCGCCTTCAGATTGTTTTTATGTGGCCATCGAAGCCTGTAGAATTGCCATTGAACACATGACCCCCGTGATATTACTCAGCGATGGGTATATAGCCAATGGTGCCGAGCCTTGGCATTTCCCCCAAGCAGACGATATCCCTCCCATCAAAACACATTTCAAACAAGGCCTCGAAGAAAACGAGGTGTTTATGCCTTACTTGCGCGATGAAAACCATGTACGTCCATGGGCAATTCCGGGCATTAAGGGGCTACAACATCGGGTAGGCGGCTTGGAAAAAGAAGAAAATACTGGTAATATATCTTATAGCCCGGCCAATCATGAGTACATGGTAAAAATACGGGAAGCAAAAGTGGAAAAGATAGCCGATTTCTTACCACTCCAAACCATTGATTCCGGCCCCTCGAAAGGCAAGTTATTAGTGTTGGGTTGGGGATCAACCTATGGAGCGATTAAATCGGCAGTATTGGAACTCAACGAACAAGGCTTTGAAGTAGCTCATGCCCATTTGCGCCATATTCGCCCATTTCCGAAGAATTTGGGAGAGATATTATCAAACTACGAAAAAGTGTTGATTCCCGAAATCAATGCAGGTCAATTGGTAAAGGTTATCAAAGACCAATTCCTAATTCCTGCCCATCAATTCAACAAAATACAAGGGCTTCCTTTATTTAAGTTCGAGCTTATGAATGCTATACGCAATCTATTAGATAATTAAATTACAACACGATGAGTAATCGCGACTATTGGTTTTACCGGTCAAGCATGTTTTTACTGTTATTTGGAGCTTTCACTCAAATAATGGCACAGCAACAATTCGGAAACTTGTTTAACCGCGTCATCTATGCCAATGATTATTACTTCGCTTTGCCAATGTATAATCCTGCTTTTGCCGGCGATCCCAATCAGCCCGCTATCGGACTTTCGGGTAGCTTTGGAAAGGCCCCGCAGGATATAAAACCAATGACCGCCAACATTTTTGCACATGGGGCTATCCCCTCTCTAAACAGTGGCATTGGTCTTGTCATGCAATATCATAAGTTTGATGATACCTATATAGTAGGAGCAGGAGCCTCTCAACAAACCTTTCCAACCAATAAACGTCTGCTCAATTTGGGCTTGATATACAGTTATAAGTTTGAAGTAGGTGATATTTCGGTTCTTAAACTTGGGCTAGGAGCATCGTTACTGCACTTTAAATCCGACCAAATCCAACCCTCACAAGGTCCGTCCTCACAACCGATACAAGCAGTGAACGAACGAACTTTCAAACCAAGTTTTGATATTGGTTTGTCAGCCAATATCCTGGATTTTTATGCAGGCCTAGCGATTAAGTACTTTAACCAACCGAGGTTCAAGTTTTTTGAACCGGGTATGGAAAACATCTTTTACCGAAGTGCCTATATTCATGCCGGCTATCGGTGGGCACTCTTGCAAGACAAACTCGTGTTAAGGCCTGCAGTGATGGTAAACCCATTAGCAACACAAAACTCCGGCGGGTTTGGAACGGGCAGTCAGCCATTTGTTGATTTATCTTTGTTGGTGAGTTATAAAGACATTGTTTTTGCCGGCACCTCCTACAAAATTAATGACGATCCATTTTTCTTGTCGCTATTATTAGGAGCAAGATTGGGTAAGGTTTTTCAAACAACCCTTTCCTACCACCTTCCCAAAAAGAACACCATAGATGGTTATTCCCGCTTGGAGGCGAGTCTTGGTTTCTTCCTGCAATCACAAAGTTCGTCGGATTGGTAATGCCCTATTTGGGCTTTTTCTGCCAATAACATTCAATTGATACGGAAACTATACTTCCGTATCAATTTGTTTTTGCGTACCTTTGAATATACTATTTACAGATTAAACCTAACCCTCCGTTATGAACCGCTTACTTTTTATTCCGAAATCCGTCATGGAAGTTCGTAAGGATAACATGAACTTGATAGTCATCAAATACAAATTGCACAATCCCGTTTTTCGCAACTTGTTGTTTTCTGTTATTTTACTTCTTTCGGTTAACAGTGCTTTGTTTTTGTCTTTGACCGCACAAGCACAACCTAATACCCCACCCAATACACCCGATCTTGCACTGTGTTCAGTAGCTTTGGAAGTCGTTTTGTATGAACTCGGTACAATAGTTACCGATGCCGAAGGAGGCACTATAACGTTTAGTCTTTCTCAACTGCCAACAGGGGGTCAAGTTACAATGACTCCAGACGGGTTTTTTAACTATACTCCGCAGTCCATTGGTTGGCAAGATTTTTTTGTTTATACCGCTTGCGACTCCTTTGGTTCTTGTAGCAGTGGCACGGTTACTATTCAGTTGGCAGAAATGCAAATACTACCCCCAATTGTACCCAATTTGCTATACTTTTCTGCTCAATCGGGCATATCTATCGATATCTGTGACGGCAATATCGGTTGGGCTTGGGCAAATAATTGTTTTCCGAGTCTTTACACCGTTTGTGTATATCACAACGAAAGTTTGGGTCAGATCAATTATATAGACGACAATTGCATCAGTTACCTGCCTTCAGGAACAACCGGCACCGATACGATTATGGTCATAGGATGTGGCGATGCCCCTCCGCCCATCATATATACTTGCAACGGTTGGGAACAAATGAATACATGCAGCCACAATTATTATATAGTATCCGTTTCGCCGATTGACATTGGTTTCACCGAAGCACATACTATCAACTGCGACTCTACCATAGTCATTGACCAATTGGGCTACCCCACTTGGAATATACCTACAATTATCACTCTTCCTACTAATGGAAATGCCACTATCATTTCCGATGGCGTATGGAGTGCGTTGGAATATACCCCCAACCCTAATTTTATTGGTGTAGATACCGTAATTGTAGAATGTGCCGAAGCCACACAAATTACTTGCGAAACAGGCATGTATATCTTCAATGTTGATTGTGTGAATAGTAGCACAGACCTTTTTCCTACCACAGTTTTACCCAAGGTGATTTATGACCCTTTAACCAACAGTGTGAAAGTGGTGATGGCAAATCAACCTAATCAAGAAATGTCTATATCGGTATTTAGTTTGTCGGGCAACAAGCTACTGTCGCTCCAAATTCCGGCCAATGTTTCAGACATTTCGATACCGATGCCCCATTTACCGGAAGGCATCTATTTGGTGAGCTTACAAACCGGCGAACACCAATTGGTTAATAAAATATGGGTGGGCAGGTAATGCCCAAGACAAGAATTCGAATCCCCTTCAATGCCCGATTGAACCCCTAAAATGGTGTTTTTATACAGTTAAAGGGGGTAAATAATATTTTTTTCAAAAAAACTAATTATTTTTGCAGAAAAGTTTGGTGGTTTGCAAATAATATTGGTACTTTGTGGTGGAATTAAATTCTTCACTTAAAATAATTAGCCATGAAAATTGCAAACGCTAATTTCAAGTACATTAGAACAGAAAAGTTTGATTTAAATCAAGCGGATTTTGGAGAAATGTTAGGTATAAAACGCGGAACCGTAGGCTCTTATGAAGAAGGTCGCGCTGACGTGCAAATGGAAGTAATGCAAAAATTAGTAAAAGCCTATAATACCACTTACAGTCCTAAAATTACACTGGATATTCTTGTCAATCATGACATGCGTCAAGGCGATTTATTTTATACCGACATGGAAGCAGGTAAGACTCAACCCGGTGCTGCCGATTTACAAGGTAAAAACCTGGATGTAAGAACTTTGGCCATTTCTACTGACGACGCAGGGAAGGAAAACATAGAGTATGTTGATGCCGAAAGCGCGCAAGCCCGCGCAGGTTACTTAAACGGATATGCCGACATTGAGTTTATCTCTAACCTGCCTAAATTCAGGTTGCCTTTTTTACCCGATAACGCTACCTATCGCGCTTTTAAAATTAAAGGGGATTCTATGCAGCCCCTTCCTTCAGGCTCAATCGTTATAGGTGAGTACATTCAAGATTGGGAAACACTTAAAAGTGGAGATACATACGTGATCATTTCCCAAAACGAAGGCATTGTTTATAAACGGGTAACCAACCTGCTCAAACAAAGGGGAGTACTCTTGCTTTCTTCCGATAACCCAGCTTATGATCCTTACGTCATCAATGCTTTAGAAATTGTCGAAGTATGGAAAGCAAAGGCTTTTATTATTAACGATACTTACATTGGCGATTCGCTTTGGGAAAGATTGTTTGCCGAAATTGCTTCGCTTAGAGCTGAAGTAAAACGATTGAAGGGAACAGATAAAACTGATTTACTCAATTAGGCAACACCGATTATTGCAATGAATAACTGCTCATCCCTTTTTGTTTAACCCTATACATTTTTAACAATAGTTCTTCTATCCCTCTACTCAAGTTAATTGTTGAGTAGAGGGATTTTTTTATGTCATTTAACGTGAGGTAGATTATAAATCGGGTTGCTGATTCAAATTTTAACGACTTTTTAAACAATGAAATATTCCGATTATCCCGAAGGGCTACGGTTTATACACAAATTTTCACGAAAATTGCAGATAAATCAACATCA
>CALCIK010000091.1 GCA_937907475.1 uncultured Bacteroidota bacterium
ACCAATCAACTTCTCGTCGCGACCAATCAACTTCTCGTCGCGACCAATCAACTTCTCGTCGCGACCAATCAACTTCCCGTCGCGACCAACCAACTTCCCGTCGCGACCAATCAACTTCCTGTCGCGACCAATCAACTTCTCGTCGCGACCAATCAACTTCCCGTCGCGACCAACCAACTTCCCGTTGCGACCAATCAACTTTCTGAAAATGCAAATTATTGTAGCATTTAGAGGTAATTGCACTCAGAATAATAATTTAACAATTATCTTTAAATCAACAGGTTGTACATAAAGGATAAAAATATTTACGAGTTTTTGCAAAATAATTTGGCATTTTCAAAAACTTGGTTTAATTTTGTAGCAAGACTCAGGAAGAGTACTTACAATTTCGATTTAATCATTAAAAAAAACCTAAAAACGAATTAACCATGAATTACATTGTAATCATTGGACCGTTAAAGTCCCCGAATTTGGTAATTGACAAGTTGTCATTAGTCGTTACCCGCATGACAGCAAATGCAAACTTTACCACACCTGCGCCACCGTTGTCTGAATTAACAGACATCCGCGATGAAATTATCATTCTTAAAAACGAAATTGCCGCGTTGAAAGAGGAAGTTCAGGAAAAAGAAGAAGAAATGGAATTGAAACTTGTGGCAGCAAGAAATCTCATACAGGCAGAAGCCAATTATGTACAGGCGTTGATTCGTTCAACCGGCACCTCTACTTTGGCAAGCAGCGCCGGTTTTGATTTACAGTCTGCTCCTACATCCACTCCATTGGTGTTATCACAACCACAAAATGTTCGTTTGAACGAGTACAAAAAATTGACCGGTAAACTTCAGTTGTTGTTTAATCCTGTGGATAAAGCGAAGTCTTACAAAATTATCTATACTTATGACATTAGCGACCCGAATGGTTGGTCTGCCAATGAACCGATAATTGTAACGAGTTCGGTAAACATTATCTTAACCCTAGCTGCAGGCAGAACAGTTTGGGTAAAGATTAAAGCCATCGGATCGGGCGGTTCTGAATCCGGTTATAGTGATGTAGCCACCCGTGTTGTGCCCTAAAAGGCTGATTTAAAAACCCTAAAAAATTCCTGAGCCCAAGGTGGTATCGTCTAAAAAAGGACGGTACCACCTTTTTTATTTGGGGAATTTGAATGTTGCTTTTTGATGAATGCAAACCGGGTATTTAATAATGGTTGCCAATTGTTCATCATGCCACCCCTTCGGGGTTGTTTGGCTTGTTGGGGGGATTTTCTATAATCATGTTACCTCTTCGAGGTTGAATATCGTTTGTCTGTTGCCGATTGCATTTTGCCAATTGACCGTTGCCAATTGACCATTGCCTGTTGCCCATTGCCCTTTGTCTTTCATCTTAAGTCTTAAGTCTAATGTCTTAAGTCTCTCTCCAAGCTAAATTCGCTAATCCACCCCGTTTCCCAAAAAAATGCTTGCATTGACTTTCCGTTAGTACGGTTTTCCCTATATTTACGCATCGAGAATCGAAAACCTTTCTAAACTGCATTTGAAGATGGAGACAATCTTTACACGCGCTTTTTCTATTTCCTGTATTTTTGTTTTTATCAGCCTGTTTTTTTGTTCCAATCAAGTCAAAGCCTCCCATGCAATGGGGGCCGATTTGACCTACGGTTGTTTAGGCAGTAATCAATACCTCATTATCCTCAAGTTCTTTCGCGATTGCAACGGGATTACCCCTGCCGGGTCTTACAGCATTTCTTACAGCTCGGCACAATGCGGGGTTTCGGGAAATATTACCCTTGCCCTTGTACCCCCCATTCCACCTTTGATTATCAACCCTCAAGACATCACCCCGCTATGTCCGGGACAAGAAAGTGCTTGTGGCGGCAACGGGCCTTATGGGGTGCAACAATGGTTTTACCAAGGCACGTTGACCCTTCCCCCCGGCTGCGGCACCGATTGGGTACTCCGTTGGACAGAATGTTGTCGTAACAACGCCATTACCACCCTCGTTAATCCGGGTAGTCAAAACTTATTTGTAGATGCTTATATCAATAATACCCTGCCTACCTGCAACACCTCTCCACAATTCCTCAACCCGCCGGTGCCTTTTACTTGCGTGAATCAACCTGTCTTTTACAATCATGGTGTGGTGGACTCAGACGGCGACCAATTGGTTTTTTCTTTAGTCAACTGCGACCAAGCTAATAATACAAATGTTGACTATTCGGGCAGCTTCAGCGGAGGAAATCCACTGAGTACTTCGACCGGTATTAATGTTGACCCTGTAACGGGCGACATCACTTTTACGCCAAACCAAGCACAAGTAGCGGTGATGTGCGTGTTGGTAGAAGAGTACCGTAACGGGGTCAAAATAGGCGAAGTGGTACGCGATATGCAGGTAACGGTGGTCAATTGCAACAATGCAGCCCCTGTTGCATCGGGCATGAACGGCTCGAACGGGGTGTATTCCACCAATATCTGCGCCAACCAACCCCTTTGCTTCGACATTATAAACTCAGACAGCAATCCGGCCAACACCATTACCACCACTTGGAACGCCGGTATTCCCGATGGGATATTTACCGCCGGCCCCGTTGCCAATCCCACCACTTCCACCTTCTGTTGGACTCCTACCGATGCCGATATTGGGTTGCACTTTTTTACCGTAACGCTTCAAGACAACGCCTGCCCAATTGTGGCAACAGGAATTTATTCCTATACGGTGATTGTCGAACCCAACCCTAATCCACCCGTCAACGCGGGTGCCGATGTTGGGATATGTGCGGGCGGGTCTGTGCCCCTTAATGCCAGCATTACAGGGCCCTTGCCGCCGGGCATCAGCATAACGGGCTATTCGTGGTCGCCCTCCACAGGATTGAACACCACCACGGGCACATCGGTTATTGCCTCTCCGTCTGTTACCACTACCTATCAGGTAACGTCTTTTTACTCCGATTTTTGTCAATCGGTGGATCAGGTTACGGTTACGGTCAACCCATCGCCTACGGTCAATCTTTACCCCAACAGCAATATTGTAGTCTGTTCGGGCGGCAGCATCACCATCAACTCCCTCACCTCGCCCGATGTGGTGTCCTACCAATGGTCGCCTACCACGGGACTGAACAACCCACTCAGTGCCAACCCCACGATCACCCCTACTGCATCCGGCACTTATACCGTAACGGTTACCAATATCTATGGCTGTACGGATGCCGCATCGGTCTCTGTCGGCGTGAGTTTGCCCCCCCCCGATGTTTGTACCAATTTTTACGTAACCCCCACCGGCAACGGCGGCGGTCAAAGCCCCAACGACCCGACCAACTTGTTGAGTGCCATTACTCAAGCGGCCTGTAACAATGCCACCATCAAAATGGCCATCGGTACATACACCTTCGACAACCCCATCAATATCTTTAGCAACATGACCATCGAGGGTGGTTTTGACCCGGGTAATAACTGGGTGAAAACCAGCCAAGCAGGTGCTACCACCATTCACCGAAGCGCATTGAACACCGAAGGCCCGGCCAACGAACGGCGCATTGTGGCCTTGTACGGTGTGCAAATCAGCTTTTTCAGACTGCAAGACGTAACCATCAGCACGGCCAACGCACCCACCACAGCCGGTTCCGGGGCATCAACATATTCCCTGCATTGCGATGGTTGTTCCAACTTTCAAATCGTCCGTACCCAATTATTGCCCGGCAACCCCAGCAATGGTCAAAACGGTATCTCGACCCCCGGCACAGGCGGAGCGGGAGGCGGAGGCTCAGGCGGTAACGGTGGCGCACAAGGTTCCGGTTGTGATGTTGACGGGGTAAACGGTACTGCGGGCACTGCAGGCGTAGGCGGCGGTGCAGGTGGCGGTGGCGGTGGTGGTGGAAACGGCACCGGATGTAATTTATTTGGATGTGGTTCATCCGGCAACAATGGCACCAATGGCAACAATGGCGTAGCCGGAACGGCTGGTGTAAATGCTCCTGCTCTTCCCCCTCCCGCACCGGCAATGGCTTATCCGTTTTTTGTGCCGGGTGTGCAAAGTGCTACCGGCGGAAACGGCACCCCGGGTGGCGGTGGCGGTGGCGGCGGTGGCGCATCTACCGGTACCTGTTGCTCCGGCTCTTTTTCGGGCGGTGCAGCAGGCGGCAATGGCGGTACGGGCGGCAACGGCGGTATTGGCGGTACGGGTGGCTACGGCGGCGGTGGTGCTTTTGGGGCTTACCTTGTCAACAACGGCGGCGGTGCATTTATTGATTGCAATATCAACCAAGCGACTTTAGCCACCGGAGGCAGTGGCAGTGTTGGGCAACCGGGCACAGCCGGCACGACCGGTGCAGCAGGCTCTTCCCGTACTTGTTCGCCTCTGATTGGTAGCAATACTACCCGAACCGGTGGAAACGGCGGAAATGGCGGAAATGGCGGTGCAGGCGGAAACGGACAAGCGGGTGCGCCCGGTGTCAGTTCGCGAATTGCCGTTACCGGTGCGCCCCCTACGGTTACGGTCAACAATGCACCTGCGGCAGTCGGTGCGGGATATAATAGCCCCGCCGTGTTTAATCTTGGCGCACAACCGGTCATTACCGTAACCAATATCTCTTGTACTTATACCAACGTAACCTATACTGGCGGCCCGTTCAACAATTTGGGTGCAGGAGCAACCAATCCTACTGGCCCCGTTACCCAATACACCACCACCGGTCGTAAAACCATCATTGCCGGTGCCAATCAATATGTCGGCTTCCATAATATTGCCATAGACGGGTCGGCACCGCCCGACATCCTGACCACTGCCACCCCAACGGGCAACCCCGATGAATACTTTGTATGTCAAGGGGATGCGGCTTCTTTCACCAGCACCATCACCTACGGCTTAATTTATAACTGGAACTTCGGAGGTGCCGTTTCGCCTAATACTTATAACGGCCCCAACTTCCAATCGGTCGGCGGATTGACCTTTAACACCCCGGGCACTTTTGACATTACCCATAATATTGTAACCGATTGCTGCGGCCCATCGCCCGTTAGACAAATCACCTTGATTGTGGATGCGCTACCCGTCATTAGTGCTGTCAACGCCAGCCCGCAAACCGCTTGTCAGGGCGGAGAGGTTACCCTTAGTGTAACAGGTACGGCTGCTTCGTTTGAGTGGTCGCCCGCGGGAAGCGTAACCCCCTCAACGGGAACCACCGTAACGGCCAACCCCACTGCAACGACCACCTATCAGGTAACGGCATACAGTGCGAGCGGCAACTGTGTCGAAACAGCCACCATTACCGTAACCGTCCTGCCACCACCTACCGTATCGCTCATGGCAGTCAGTTCGATTTGTACCGCCAATGGCGGAGTCAATACGAGTGTGAGCGGTGGCAGCGGGAATTACAGCTATGCTTGGGACACCAACGGAGACGGTAATGCCGATGTGTTTACCCAAAACCTCAGCGGTTTAGCGGTCGGTCAATATACCGTTACCGTTACCGACAACGTGAGCCTCTGCCAAGTGGTGGAAAGCGTCAACGTTAACCCTGCTCCCGGCAGCCTTTCGGCTTATTTGCAAACCAATACGACCGCCACTTGCAGTGGGGTAAACGATGGAACGGCTACTATCGGTGTCATTGGCGGTACTCCGCCATATAGCTATGCTTGGAGTCCCAATGTCAGCAGCGGCCCCTCTGCCACAGGTTTGGCACCGGGCAACTACACCGTTACGGTGAGTGCCGCCGGTTGTACTTCCATTGTAACGTTCTCTATCTTCGGACCCACTCCCGTACAAGTCCAACTCTTGGACGTAACGCCCAATACCTGTGCTGCCGATAATATCGGGGCATTCTTGGTGGATGCTACCGGTGGAAACAGTTCGTCCTATACTTTCAATGTGAGTGGTCCGAACGGATTTACCGGCACCGGAGGCAACCAAACGGGCTTGGTAACCAGCAATTACAGCGTTACCGTTACCGATGCCAACAATTGTACCGCTACGTTGAACGTCAACGTGCCGGCCACGAGTGTGGATGATATTGCCAATCTCAGTTATCCCAATACCAATTTCTGTCAGGGTCAAGCCCTTACGCTTACGCCCACTGTTACCGGCGTTCAGGGGGGTAGTTTCACCGCAGCCCCTGCGGGACTGACCCTTAGCCCTACCGGTGTGATTAATGTTGACGGCAGCAGCACCAATACTTACACCATTTCTTACAATACCGCCGGTGCGCCCGGCTCGGTTTGTCCGGTGGTGGTAACCTTTACCCTCACCATTAACCCAAGCCCTGTATTGGCACCCATTCAGACAGATGCTTGCGAAGGAGAAACCATAGACCTTCAAACCTTGACCCCTTCGACTGCCGGTTTGACCTTTAGCTGGTTTTCGGGCACCCCCGCAACAGGAACCAACCTCGGCGGCAACCTAATCATTAACGCATCACTTACGGGGCCGGCATATTGGCTTTTGGCGACCGATGCCGCAACCGGATGTACAGAAGAAATACAATTGATCATCAACATTGTTACGCCTACCTTTACGACCCTTCCGCCGCCTTCGTTGTGTTACGGTGAAACGCTCGACCTCACCACCCTCAACGGCACAGGCAACGGCACGTTTGAATGGTACGACGGCCCCTCTATTACCGGCACGCCCATCACCGCTCCCATCACCCTCACCGCAGGTTTATCGGTGTGGGTACTCTTTACAGAAAACGTGTTGGGTTGTCAGGAAGAAGCGGAAGTGGTGATTACCCTTGCCCCGCAACCGGTATTTACGGTCAACCCGCCGCCATTACCCTGTCCGGGTGAACCCATCACCCTTGCCACCTTGAACGGCAGCGGAAACGGCAGCTATGAATGGTTTGACGGGTTGCCCTCCGGTGGAAACCTTGCTCCTCCCGACCTTATCCTCACGGCAAACACCAACCTTTGGGTCTTGTTTACCGATGCCGTAACGGGTTGCACCGACTCGTTAGAGGTGTCTTTTACCTATACTCCTCCTCCGGTGTTCAGCACCATTCCTCCCACCCCTGTCTGTTCAGGCGATGCAATAGACGTTACTTTGTTAAATGGCGCACAAGCAGGCACTTACGATTGGTTCGACAGCTTCCCTTCTACCGGAACCCCCATTACCGGCCCCGTCACCATCAACGCCGACACCCCTGTTTGGGTATTGTTTACCGATGCCCTGACCGGTTGTGTCGATTCTGCCGAAGTGATGTTGTTGCTGGCACCCCCCCCGGCGTTTAGTCATTTGATCCCGCCGAACTTATGTATCGGTGAGAGTTTAGACGTAAACACATTGAACGGTTTTGAACCCGGCATTTACGAATGGTATGACAACATACCCCCAACCGGAAACCTCATCACCACACCCATTTCTTTTTCGACAAGCAACATTGTTTGGTTATTGTTTACCGATGCCGTAACCGGTTGTCAAGACTTCACATTGGTATTCATACAAGTCTTGCCCCCGCCGTTGTTTTCGGTCAATCCGCCAACGGCTATATGTGAGGGGCAGCCCTACGACCTTAGTTCGTTGAACGGAACCGGAAACGGAACATTCGCTTGGTTTGATGGTTTCCCGTCATTGGGCGCACCCATACCGGGCAACAATATCACCCCGTTACCGGGCAATAGCTATTGGGCAGTTTTCACCGAAACCTCAACCGGTTGTACCGATTCGATAGAAGTCAATATTCCGCTTCAACCCTCGCCCACCGCCACTTTGAGCGGCGATGCCTCGGTATGTCCCAACGGCAACGCCACGTTGAGCATCGCACTGACCGGAACCCCCAACTGGACCATCAATTACACAGATGGAACCAACACCTTTACCGAAACTGCCACCGGTAGCCCGCATACTTTCACCGTTTCCGCATCGGGAAATACCACCTATACCCTAACCGGTGTAACAGACGGCAGTGGCTGCGTAGCTACCAACCTATCGGGTTCGGCTACCATCAGCATGATTGACTCGCCAACCTACAACAACCTCGCTGCCATCTGCAATGCCACGTTCGATGGCTTTAATGTGAGCTTTACCATTAGTGGAGGCGATGCGGCGACTTATACGGTCAGCGGCTCTGCCACCGGAAACATCACCCAAAGTGGCGGCGTTTATACCTATACCAGTAACACCATCCCATCGGGAGACGGCTACAACTTTGTCCTCACCGATGCCAATAACTGTAGCCCCGTGAGCATCAACGGCAACCCCGTTTTATGCGATTGCATTACCGATGCGGGTACTATGACCTCTACCGCTCTCACCTCGCTTTGCGAGGGAGATACCTTTACCGCCCTGCACAACGGAGACGAAACCCTCGAACCAAATGATGTAACGGCCTATATTTTGCATACCAACAGCAGTACGGCTTTGGGAACCATCATCGCCTCCAATCCAACTGCGGGCAATTTTAGCTTCACCCCGCCCATGGTCTATGGCACAACCTACTATGTATCGTTGGTTGCCGCCAACGACGACGGCAGTGGCGGCATTGATTTTGCCGACCCATGTTTGAGTGTTGCCCAAGGTTCGCCGGTAGTGTTCAATGTCTTGCCCACCGCTACCCTAAGTGGTGATGCCGATATTTGCGAAGGCGAAGATGCTACCTTGACCTTTAGCATGACTGGTACCGCCCCTTACGATTTGGAGTACACCGATTCGCAAGGGAACATCAATACTGTAACGGCAACCGGTTCGCCGTTTACCGTTCAGGTAACCCCATTGGTCAATACTACCTATACCCTCAACACTGTTACCGATGCCAACTGTTTCAATACCGGCAACGGCACAGCTACCATCACCTTGTTTGCCCCACCGCAACCCGTCATTTCGGGTTTGGACAATATCTGCCAAGGCGACACTTCGGTTTTAGATGCCGGAGCAGGATTTACCACTTACTTATGGTCGGATGGCACAACGGCACAAACCTTTTCGGTTACTGCCTCCGGCATTTTCTTTGTAACCGTTACCAATGTGGCGGGTTGTGAAGGTTTTGCCAATTTTGCTGTTACGGTCAACACCCAGCCAACACCCATCATTAGTGGCACACTCAACTTCTGTCCGGGCAGCGGCTCGGTCTTAGATGCCGGTGCGGGCTTTGTGTCCTATCTTTGGACAGACGGAACTACGGCACAAACTTTGTCAATCAATGCACCCGGTGTTTATGCTGTTACCGTTACAGACGGCAACGGCTGTACGGGCAGCCACTCTGTAACTGCCGCAAACCATGTCGTTACCGCACCCACGATTACAGGCAACACGACAATCTGCAGTTACGAAACCGCCACCCTCACTGCCACAACAGGCTACGCCGCTTATCTTTGGGATAGCGGAGAAGACACAGAAAGTGTCACGACCAATACCGGCGGGGCACACAGTGTAACCGTTACAGACGGAAACGGCTGTACTGCTTCCGCATCGGTCAACGTAACAGTTAACAACCCGACCCCTGTGGTCATTGGCGGCAGCACCACTTTTTGTACGGGTGGCAGCAGCAACTTAAATGCCACTGCCGGTTTTGCAAGTTATAGTTGGTCGCCCAATGGTGAAACCTCGCAAGGCGTTACCGCAACCGTTGCGGGTGTTTATAGCGTAACCATTTCCAATGCCGCAGGCTGTACTTCCTCGGCATCGGTAACCGTTACCGAAAACAGCAACTTGAGTCCCGTGATTTTAGAAACCACGCTTTGTCAAAGTACGGAGTTGGATGCAGGCAGCGGATTTGGTAATTACTTCTGGAGTCCCAACGGCGAAACTACCCCCACGATAACCGTTACCCAAAACGGCACTTACAGTGTTACCGTAAGCAACGGTGCAAGCTGTACAGGTGAAACCTCCATTGATGTTACCATACATCAACCCCCTGTTGCCGATGCCGGAGCCGATGATTTAATCTGCGGTTATGATTATAATCTTTCGGCTAACGGCTTATCGGGCAGTTGGTCTTATACCGGTGCGGGCACGGTTATCTTTGCCGACCCCAATTCGACTAACACCCTTGTTACGGTGAGCAGTTGCGATGTCTATGATTTTATCTGGACAGAAGACGACGGCATTTGCCAAAGCTCTGATACTGTGCAAATTGGCTTTTTGGATGCGCCCGTTGTAACAGGCACCTGTCCGCCCGAACAAGTGGATATTTGCGACAACACGACCGCCATCAATCCGGGCTTGGTACTCGGTGCGCTCTGTTCCGATAGCGATTGTCCGGCAGGCAGTGCCGAATGGGATGCCATTTTGGCAAATTTCGGCATAGACTGTACCCCTATCAGCAGCACTTGTCATTGGGAGTTCGACTATTTGGACGGCCCTCCCGGCTCTGCTACGGTTACATTCTTGCCCGATGCCTTTACCCCCAACGTCACGGTCATTGTTTCGCCCTATGGTCGTTACCGTTTCCGATGGGTATGCGACTTACCCGCCAATTGTCCTTTACAGGGTTGCGGGGCTATATTTGCCGATAAGATTTTCAACTTCGCCGAGCCGTTACAAGCCTTTACCGTACCGGTCTGCGACCCCGTTTCGGGCACTTATACGCTTACCCTCAACATCTTTGGCGACCAACCGCCCTATTTCGTCAACGGAATCCCCGTGGTGGGAAATACCTATACCGAAACCCTCCCAAGCGGAACGCCCTATTCCTATTTGGTATCGGGAAGCGGCTTTTGTCCGCCGGTGAACATTGCCGGGCCGGGGCCAAACTGCGATTGTCCGGTCATTCCTGCCGCCATTTCAGGAAATACGACTATCTGCTCCGGTGAAAATACATTGCTATCCGCCACACCCGGATATGTCGGATATTTTTGGATGCCCGGTGCAAACAATACCCCCGACCTGCTCGTCTTTAGCCCCGGCACCTACTCCGTTACCGTAACCGATGCAGCCGGTTGTACCGGCTCGGCACAGGCTACGGTCATTGAAAACCCCTTGCCTGTTGTAGATGCCGGAACGGATAACAGCACTTGCATCTTTACCTACAACCTGGCCGGAATGCCCAATGCCGGTGGTACGTGGAGCAGTACAGATGGCGGGGTTACCTTTGCCGACCCGACCAATCCCAACACAAGCGTTACGGTTCCTGCCTTCGGAACTTACACCTTTACCTACACCGTTTCCGACATCAACGGCTGTGTTAACTCCGATGCGGTCAGCATTATCTTTGACAATACATTGGTGGTCAATGCCGGAACGGACGACAGTATTTGCGGACTCGACTACACCCTCGCCGGAATGCCCAATGCCGGCGGTACGTGGAGCAGCCCCGATGCCGGGGTCGTATTTGCCGCACCCAACACTCCCAACAGCAGCGTAACCGTTCCCGCTTTCGGGTCTTATACCTTTACCTACACCGTTACCGATGTCAACGGTTGTACCAACTCCGATGCAGTGGTAATTACCTTTAACGGCAATCCCACCGTCAATGCAGGCTCAGACGACTCCACCTGTGATTTGTTTTATGACTTATCGGCCACTCCGGCCACCGGCGGCACTTGGAGCAGTCCCGATGCCGGTGTAACTTTCACCACACCAATCAGCGGAAACACCACGGTCAACGTGCCGGCTTTTGGTGTCTATACCTTTACCTATACCGCCACCGATGCCAACGGCTGTACCGGTTCCGATGCCATAACGGTCATCTTCACCGATACCCCGGTGGTCAACGCCGGTGCAGACGACAACGCCTGCGGATTGACCTACGACCTCTCTGCCATCCCACTCAACAATGGAACCTGGAGCAGTACGGGAATTGGTGTAACCTTTGCCGACCCCAATAGTGCCAACACCACCGTAACGGTACCCGATTACACCCCTTATACGTTCACATGGACGGTCAGCAGTGCATCGGGCAATTGCGATGGCACAGACGATGTGACCATTACCTTTGCCGAACAATTGACAATTGACAATCTGACCGCAATTTGCAACGGATTAGATTACACCATTAGTTTCACGGTATCGGGTGGTAATGTTGCGGCTTATACCTTTACCGGCAGCAGTGGAACGTTTAATGCCGCAACGGGCGTATTTACCTCAGACCCCATTGCTACGGGAGTTGCTTATGACATCAGCATCAGTGACGGCAGCGTTTGTCTCCCCGTGGTGGTGCAAGGCGTAGAAGATTGTGCTTGCGTAACCTTTGCAGGTACAATGCCGCTTACCCCCATCGTCCTTTGCGGGAGCGGCATGGTAACGGTTACCAACAACGGCGATGAGTTCTTGGACGATTTCGATGCGCTCACCTATATCCTGCACAGCAACAGCGACAATACCGCAGGCACAATCTATGACCAAAACGACAACGGCACGTTTACCTTAGCTCCCCCCTTGCAACCCGGAGTTACCTATTATATCTCTGCCATTGCCGGCAACCCCGATGGAGCAGGCAGTATAGATTTGACCGATGTTTGTCTGTCGGTTGCTGCGGGAACCCCCGTCAGCTTTACCGATGCCGTTGCCCTAAGCGCCATTCCACCCCAAACGATCTGCCTCGGCGAATCGCTCAATTTGAGCACGCTCGAAGAAAGCGGTTTAAACGGCACATTTGTTTGGTATGCCCAAGACCCCGCCACCGGAGGAACGCCCATCACAACGACTGTTTCACCGACTATAAACACCTCTTATTGGGTAGTTTATGACGACGGGTTATGCACCGACACAGAAACAGTTGATGTATCGGCCATAGGCGTAACCATTACCGACATCACCGAAAACCAAACCATTATCGAAGGGCAGACTGTTACCCTGAGCGCTACGGCAGCCTCCACCGGAGGAGGTGTTGTAACGATTGAATGGGAAGGTTTGACCGGCAGCAACCCTGTTGTTCAACCCGTCATCACAACTACTTATACCGTCATCGCTACAGATGATGCCGGCTGTGTAGCCACTGCACAAGTGACTATCGTGGTCATCCGTCAAAACGCGATACTCATACCCAATGCCTTCTCACCCAACGCCGATGCTGTGAACGACATTTTCCGAGTTACCGGCATCAACATTGCCGAAATAGAAATGTATGTCTATGACCGTTGGGGAACAGAAATGTTCCAATTCACCACCAACGACATCGCACAAGGTTGGGACGGAACACACAGAGGCATTGATGCAGAGTTGGGAGTTTACGTCTATTACGTAAACGCCACCTTCACCGATGGCACAAAGGAGTTCCTGAAAGGAAATGTTACGTTAATACGGTAGGAAACTACCCTTAATACATCAGGGAAACAACACGCTCGTTTCCCTGATGTTTTTTGATACCTGATTGCTGCCACGAACCAACCACTTGCAGTAGTCCGCGCTTTTATCGGATAACTCCCGTTAAAGAGCATTTCACTTGATTAAGTATGCCGAACATGAAAAAAGCAATTTTGGCCATCACACTTTTAATAGTTGGTATCGGGCTACAAGGGCAGACCATACAATTCAACTACTTCAATAAAGTTTTTGGTGGCGATACTTCTAATATGCTTGCTCAAGTTATTCAACCTATTTCTGGAGGGTATATGGTTATTGGGAGTTATGGCACACAAAACATAACTCATTCAGTTTATGTAATCAATATTGATGAACAAGGTAATCAGCTTTCATTCAAGAACTTGGTAGTAGGTTCGGAATGGGGAGTAGTAGAAGATGGCAGTTTTGTAAAACCCACTAACGATGGAAATTTTGTTTGTACCATAGCAGAAGTAACCTATACTCCAACGCTTCAACTCATTCCTCATTTATTTAAGTTCAATTCAAATGGTGATACAATTTGGCATCAATCATACCCTAATGAATATTCACAGTTTACACGTTCTATTATACAAACATCCGATAACGGATTTACTATGGCAGGCTATAGGTATGTACAGGATACTGCGCGTTTTGTATTGTTAAAAACCGATTCAGAAGGCAATTATGAATGGTCAAGAACTTACATGTTAGAACACGACTCTCGAGCATTTTCTGTACAACAAACCCCTTGGGACGGTGGCTATATAATTGGAGGATGGGGCTACTCCACCTCCACCGGCTACGATATGTTTGTAGTCAAAACCACCGCTAACGGCGATACCCTTTGGACGAAAAGGTATGGGGGGATTTATGACGATTGCGCAGCTTTGGTAGTACCTGTTACTACCTTGGAAGAGTATTTAGCAGGCCTTCCTATTGAATATGTGTTAACCGCTTGTTGGAAGCAAAGTTCCGCTATGTTTGACCGTAGATTTTATATTGCCAAGATTGATGAAACCGGAAATTTAATATGGGATCATAAGTACAACAATTATGAAGCAATGGTAGGCTTACAAACCTTTCCTATTGTCAAAAGCAATAAAGAAATAGTAGGTACTACAGGATTTACCAATTCAAACGGGAGAAAAGAAGCAGTTGTCTTTAATTTTAGAGCAAACGGCACTATAAAGTGGTCTAAGCCTTATACCATCAATTCCACCAAAGACTGTTACCTGAAAGACCTGCAGCCCACTCCCGATGGCGGCTACGTTTTAGCAGGCTATCAATATTACGATCCACAAACCGCATGGGTATTAAAAATAGACAGCCTTGGCAATACTTGCAGCTTTATAGGTTGCGATAGCACAGTAGTGGTGGAAGTGCTACTCGGCATATCTTCCAATTCAAACCCGGAGGTAGCGGCAATGGTCTATCCCGTTCCTGCTTCTACCCATCTCTTTATCCGCTACCAATTCCCTGCCGGCATTTTACCAAAAGGCGGCGCGGTGTGGAGCTTGTACGATGCACTTGGCAGGCAAGTAGCAACAACACCCTTAACCGGCAACAGTGGAACAGAAGATGTTTCGGTGGAACATCTTCCGATGGGAATCTATTACTACCGCGTGTTACTTCCATCATCGGGAAAGGTGGTGGCGAGCGGGAAGGTAATTGTTAATGATTAACGTTAGGTAGGCATTAAAATCTTCTACAAGTTTATTTAGAAAGACTTTAAGAAGTTGATTTGTATTTTTACACATTAATTTGATGCTCTGACAGATCGGCCCGACCGTCCCCAGAATTAAAGTGATGCTCCGGCCGATCGGCCCGACCGTCCCCAGAATTAATTTTATGCCCGGGCTGATCGGCCCGACCGTCCCCAGAATTAATTTCATGCCCGAGCCGATCGGACGAAGGTCTGCCGGCAGGCTTCTTGAATGATAAAGCAACAATTATAGGCAACTGCTTAGCGAACCCGATGGATTCACACATTTATAGAATAAAGCGGAATATACGCCCCCTTCGGGGTCGAACCCGCTTTTGAATCGGTAAATCCTATAAATATATTCTGCCTTCAGGATAACCCGACAGTTTCATTGTTTATCAGTACCTTAAAACTTGTAACGGCAACCCGATTAAAAATCAACCTCACGTTAATGATTAATGGTTAATTGTCAATTGTGAATGGTCAATGAAATGCGAATAGCTGTCAGCTTTAGCCGGTAGAAAAAGGAAATTTTAAGCATCCCTTGTTTGTTTTCAACTCTGTCAGCGTTGCAAACGCTGACAGAGTTTGCAGAGACGCCGCCGCATTATCAGATATTATGTATCTTGTGGTTGGGGAAATTTTAAATCAAGATAATCCTTAAATCCTATAAATCATGGTTCAGACGTTTTGCCTGTTCATACTATTGTTGCATTGCGTAGCCGAAGATTGGTCCTACAAAATATTAGTAGGCACCTACATAGACCGCCGCATGTACCCCGAAGCCCTTGCAGTCTTAGACAGCATACCCGACACGCCACAGAGCAATGCCGACTTCAAAGCCATCTATTATGCCTACATACAACTACTCACAGGTGGAAGCGGTAAAAATTCCGATGCTGATTTTGCTCTACATCAAGTTGAGCAAAACCAACTCGATGTCCGGCAAACCTTAGCCGAAAGTATGCTGGCGGTGTTACAAGGCAACAGCTATGTACGCAGTGTTAAAGGTAATTCAACCAATTGGCTAAACAAAAACAACAAACAAAAACATTTTGCACTTTTCCCCAATCCCGCCAACGATTTAGTAACCATTCAATTTTATCAACCCGTAGCTGTCAAAGAATACTTGTATCTCTACGATATGACCGGACGATTGGTTAAAACAATAGCTACCAACGGAATAGAAAATGTACAAATCAATATCGGCAATTTGTATAATGGGGTTTACTATTTGCGTTTGGGAACAAGCAATCAGGTTGAGAAGTTAGTTATTATCCATTAATTTGTTTCATCTAAAGCCGGAAATGAGCATCTGCCATTTCCGGCTTCATAATTTTTCATCAATACCATGAGGGATATAACATTCTTTTTCATATTTTCTACAATTTTTTTATCTGCTCAAACAACCAATTTCACATACTTTAACAAGGTATTTCAGGCAGATACGATGAACATGCTGTCGCAGGCAGTACGTCCTATTGAAGATGGGTATTTGGTTTTGGGGGGGTACAATAGTTATGTCAACCACGCTTTGTACTTATTTAAAGTTGATTTATCGGGTAATCTTATATGGTTTAAGCATATTGATGATGACCCTAAAGTAAAAGGCATAGAAGATGGAAAATTTGTGTTACAGGTTGACAATAATTCTTACGTTGTAGTATATGCAAGAGAAAAACCCGATGGATGGAATGAAACCCATTTAGTAAAATTTACTTCTAATGGTGATGTATTATGGCATAAGGTTCATTCTACAACAAACGGTTCTCAAACTCTACGCCACATAATAAGCACTTCGGATGGTGGAATTGCAATGGCCGGCGCACAATATATAGTAGGAGATACAACTCGTTACTATGTCTTAAAAACTGATGGTGGCGGCAACTTTGAGTGGAATAATACCTATATGTTAGATAACAGTTCGGTTGCATTTTCTATCCAAGAAACCCCATGGGATGGCGGGTTTATCATAGGCGGGTATGCCGTAAATGCTGCAAGTGGCACACTTAACTATGATGCATGGGTCATCAAAACCAACAATCTCGGCGATACCCTTTGGACACGCACTTATGGAAGCCCTACCGAAACAGATTGTGCCTGTAAAGTCATTCCCCTTACTACTCAACAGGAGTATTTTTTTGAAGGCAAACCCATCGAATATTTGTTTTCAGGCTGTACAACTAATAATGAGGTAAATTACATGCATCTTGCCAAATTAGATGAATTTGGCGGGATAATTTGGGAAAAAAAGTATAATAGTATTGGAGGATATAATCCCTCAAGTATCCAGACCTACCCAATAATCGTTAGAAGTAGCAGTGTTGTGCAGGATAGAAGTTTTTTAGGTGTCTGTTTATACAAACCTTCGAGTTGGCAGCAAAACAGAATCATTAAATTTTACTACAACGGCACGATAGCCTGGCATAAAGCGATTACCTGCAATCCTAATGCAAGTGTATATATCAAAGACATGCAGCCCACGCCTGATGGCGGGTATGTTTTGGCAGGTTACCAATTCAGTCCTCCACCACAAAAAGGTTGGGTAGTCAAAATAGATGCACAAGGCAATACCTGCTCTCCGGTAGGTTGCGATAGTACGTTGTTTGTGTCGGCTATTGAGGCGGCGGCAGATTTGAAGGAAACGGCACTTCCCCAATTGGTTCAGATAAGCCCCAATCCGGTTCGGGAAGGCGGGGAGCTAACCCTGTCCCATAGACTTCCTGCAGAGTTTCCGGTAGCACAGCTTACCCTCTACGATCAATCTGGAAAGGCAGTTTGGGAACATGAGTTTAACACATGGGACCGCATCCGAGTGTTGCAGTTGCCGCCGCGTTTACCGGCAGGTTTATATCTTTGGCAGGTATCTTATATGGGTGAGACTGCGGCAAGCGGGAAGATAATTGTTAATTATTAATGGTTAATTGTCAATTGTGAATGGTCAATGGTCAATGAAAAACCATTGTAGAGACGTTGCATTCAACGTCTCTACATCTACCTATACCTACCTTCCACCCCTATCTACCGTTTTTCGTACAAAACCCAATTTCTTAAATCGCGTTGGGTATTCGATGTTTCAAGTAGTTGCCGGATAGCAAATTTATAAGTTTTAGGCATGACCCATGGATTGGTAGAAAAAGAGTGAATTTGGTCGGTGCGTTTACGCCGCACGACTAAGTTCAGCGGCACGCCGATAGGAGGGTGGTAGATGAGGTGTTTGTGTTTGGTGAAATTGCCGATGGTAATAGGTATATCGTTCAGGCTAATGAGGTAGTCGCCTTCCTGCAACCCGAAACGGTCGTTGGTGAGGCGGATAAATTTCATCTTCGACGCTTTATAGTCGGGCACTACCCAAAACTGCCCAAACGTGGCAAAAGGCTCGGTGAGGGTGGGGGAGTACCGAATGCCTATTTTTTCAAAACCTGCTTCCAAAGGGAGGGTTTCTTTCCCCTCGATATAGCGGTTAACATATTGCTTGATTTGCGGATGGCTCAAAGCAACAAGGGTGTCTAAAAAAGTCAAGTCGTTGTAAACCGATTCCCCCTGTTTGCTCATATAGAGCAATCGTTGGCGAAGCGACTGCGTGTTGTTGCTCAATTGAGCAAGTTCTATGTCGAGAAACATCGCCACCAACGCGCCGTGGTGATAGAAGTTGGGATACCAATAGCGGAATTTGCTTTTTTTATGCAGGTTTTCGCTCACTTCGGTCATACTCATGGGAGGGTATTTGTCGGCCACTTCAATCTTTTTGGAGATTTCGTCCCAAAAATCATCTTCCGTTATTAACCCGTTCCGCAACAACAATAGCAAGGCAAAGTATTCGGTAGCTCCTTCGTACAACCACAAATGCTGCGTCAATTGGGCATCGTTGACCGCTCTTGCACTGCGGTCGGTATGCAAGAGATGGGGCAAAAAGAGGTGCATTAACTCATGCGACACCATGCGCTGCACCAAACGGTAGAGGCTTGGGGAATAGGTGGTTTCGGGCAGGGCGTAGAAGGAGGAAGTAGCAGAACACATCAAGCCGCCATACTCGGACAAATTCAAGTCTGTCCCGCTGTCTTGCTTGGCAAAGTAAAACAAAAAGGTATAGTTGCTGATGGGTAAATTGCTGTGGAGCGAGTCGGGTTGGTTTTCGGGAACCAAGAAACGGTTCACCGCCGCCACCACCGGCTTTAGGATATAGTACAAATCGCGAGCAATAACTGCCCCTGTTTCCGAGTAAACGGCAATGGTAAACTCCGCACCGGACGAACGAAACCGAAACGTATCGGGTCGGGCATATAAAATGAGGTTTTCGTGCAGCAGGTCTTTGGGAGGTTTGGTAAACACATCGAGTGTGTCAGACTGAGACGGGGATTGTCTTTGCAAGTTGGTTGCCCCATACAAGCCTTTGGGTTTTAAGACATTCAAGACGGCTTCCTCTTCTTCGTAACCCTCAAAATAACCAAAAAAGCCGTTTCGGTTCAACAAGAAAAAATTGTTTTCGGGTTGAATATGCGACAACATGGCTTTGTTGCCCGTGGCAAGGTGGTTGCCAATCACCTTGTAGGTGAGCTTGATGTATTGGTTGACTTCGTAAATGAGGATGGCACTATTGTCTATCAGTTCGTATTTCAGGTATTTACCGTTGCTGTCGTAAACAGCAAGGTCTTCCATCCAATCGGTCAAATTGGTGCGTCCTTCGGTCGTGCCTGCCGGAATGCGGTAAATGGCAAAGTTTTGTTTGATTGGGGGCGACTCCACCGTTACGGCCACTTTGTTTTGTTCCGTATGGATTAAATCAATGGTAATGGTATAGTTTGCATGACCCGAATAAGGGCAAAGCAGCCAACTGAACAGCAACGCTAGGAAGGTCTTTGCAAGGGAATAACGATTAGGTAACATGCCAAAAGAGGATTTGGTAAACAATGTCAAAAGGATGTTGATGGGGTGGTTGTTAGAATGGATAACCAATGGCCAAGTTCCAAACAATATTGTCTTTGCGCCAATCTTTTTTAAAGGGTTGGGCATCTTTCACGACCCAACCGTCAATAGGTGTATGTAACGGAAAAGCCCAATCGAGGCGAATGACAAAGAAAGATAAATCTATCCTTGCCCCAACGCCTGCCCCGACACCCAACTGTTTGTAAAATTGAGACCATCGAAAACTTGATTCGGCATCGCCATTGTATAACCACACATTCCCGGCATCGGTAAAGAGCGCGCCTTTCAGATACTTAGTCAAGCTAAAACGGTACTCTAAGTTGGCAGCGAGTTTAATATCGCCGGTGCGGTCAAAATTGCTTGCATTCGATTCGTTATCAAAAGCCGGAGAAATTCCCGGACCAAGGCTGCGAAGACGGAAAGCGCGTAGGTCATTGCTTCCGCCGGTAAAGAACTGTTTGACATAAGGCAACACGCCGGAATTGCCGTAAGGAATTCCGACCCCGGCGACAAAACGGCCAATCAGCGATTGTGTTCCCTTTCGGGTAAGATAGGCATAGCGACGTATGTCCACATCAAAGCGAGCGTATTGAGCAAAAGGAATGCCGAGCATCTCGTAAGGTTTGCCACCGGCATTGACAATTTTACCGACCAGGTAAGCAAGGTTGCCCGTTATCTCCATGCTGCTTTTGAAATAGGTATAGTCGCGCACTTTCCCATTGGGAGAAGGATTGGAGTATAAAAAAGAATAGTTGGAACCAAAGATGAGTTGGTTGGTGAAACTGCGCTTTTGAATGGGGTTTTGATCTAATTGTACCAAAAATGACGAATCGGCAGAAATCAATTGGACAAAATTTAAAAAGGCAGGGGTCAATAGATGTTGAGATTTTCGGGAGGCGCGCCAGTCATACCCAAAGCTGAAGTTAGCCAAACCGATATTGTATTGTTGCAACCGCCTTGCAAAACTATATCCGACAGCGATATTGGTAAAGGGGATATAGTTGCGCGAAATCTTACCCATTTTAAACGGCACTAAGAGTTTGGGCACTTGAAGTTTTGCTTGAGCGTTGATTTCAAAGGTGTGGATAAAGGTTTGTCCCAAGGGTGTTTCTATCCCTGTCCCAAGGTTGAGGCTAAACGCCTCTGCCCCTCGAAAACGGTTTTTATCGCGAAAGCCAAGATTGAAAAGTGTGCCGAGATACCCCTCAACGGTGTTTGCCTCTGCCTCCACTTGCACTTCTCGTCTGGCATCGGGGGTGAGGTAAACGTAGATATCGAGCAAAGAAGTGGAATCGGACGGGACTTTAACAAACTTAATATCCACAAACTTGTACAAGTCCAATTGAAGCAAGTGGTTGAGCGAGTACTCATAGTTTCGTTGGGAGTACAACGAGCCTTTGTTAAACAACATTTTGTCGGCAAGGGCAGCAGGTCGCACTTCGTTCAAAGTGGAGATGAAGTGGTAATTCTCAAAAACAATGGTATCGGCATTTTCAATATCGGTATATAAGGCCGAATACTCGGGATAAACATAAACATTGTTTAACCGAAAGGGATGGTAGGGAATCCCGTCTTTTTCAGACAACGGTTTGACTGACAAATTAATATTGTGATTTAACCGCGAAGTATCTGCTTTGTAGGTAATGGCTTCGGGTTCATACTCGTAGTAACCTGCCTGCCGTACCACGCCGTTTATACGGCTTCTTTCCATTTTCAATATTTCGGCATCGTAGTATGCCCCCTCTTTCAGGTTCGTTTCTGTTGCTTTGGCCAAAATCAAGTCGCCCAACTTGCCGCTGTCCACCTTCAACACGATTTGTTTGTAATCGTACCGGTTTCGGGGACTGACTTGGTAATTGATCCAGGCTATCTTTTTCTTTTGTATGGTATCGTACTTCGCGGTTCCATCAAAATAACCGTTATTGAACAGGTAGTTCTCAATTTGTACGACATTCCTTTGAGCAAACTCGGGGTTAAACAACACCGGAGCCTGCCCGTAACGTTTGGCTATAAACCGAATCAGCCCCTTTGGTTTCTTTTGCGCGCGATAATGTACCCACAATTTAGTCCTAAACATCCAAAACACCTTGGAGTTGGGCTTAGGAGAAAGTAAATCGGTCAACTCCCCTCTAAGTGCTTTTTCTTTAACAATAAGCGGTTCTTTGTCAATCAATACTTTTGCACCGCCATACAAATATTCATCGTCAGCAAGAAATTTGGTAGTATTGCAGGCACTAAACAAGACGCACAAAAGCAGAAAGAGTAAACAGGGCTTGAACAAAACGAGGTAATTTGTACTAAAGGTAGGCCATTTATGCGAAATGTTTTAATATCTCACAGGAAATGCCCCTAAATAACCGGCATTTGATTTAAACAAATCAAAATCGGTATTGTTGACGCTGCCGTCTAAGTTGCAATCGGCATCAAAGTATCCACCGGTAAAACCAACCTGATTAAAGAAGCTGTTGAAGTCGCGGTAATTAATTACCCCGTTGGCATAACAATCGCCGGCAGCCATAGCATATTTCCCCGCCGACACTTCGACCATCGTGTTTAACCCATACATGGCATTAGCCGCACTGAAAAAGTTGAGTGTAGCAAACTCATTCGGCAAAGTAACCATCGAATTACTGACGATAGGCAGGTGGTTTCGAGAACGCACCACGACGTAATAACTGCCCGCCAATACGCTCGGAAAAATCACCCCCTGACTTCCGTCAAGGTCGGTCAACACTCCGTCTTGTCTTAAAAAAGCTGCTTTTCTGCCTTGCAGGTTGTAATTCACATCGAGCAAATCAATCAACAACCAATCTACGATATTGGATGCTACTGAAACAACACTCTCTGTGCCGCTGTAATTCCAAGGCGGGCGGTTGAAGGGCTGAGAATTGCTGACATAGTTTGCCGATGCCAAAGTCGTGTTCATATTGCTGTTAACGGAGTTGTAGGGGCCTTGCAACAGTGCTTTAAAATATAACTCGGCACCCGGTGTGGTGCAGGTATAACTCACACTCCAGCCTGCACCAACCAAATTCTGATCGGAGTTAAACGCAATGAACATCGTACCACCTGTTGAAGAAAGTGGAGATGGAATAGTTGTTCCGGAAAAGTTGCCCAACAAGGGGGCTAAGGCATTACTGCCATTGTACACTTGCACAAAATCGTAACCCGCTTCGGTATTAAACGAAGTGAACGTGAGGTTGATACTCGTAGCCCCTGAAGGTGCAATCAACCAAGTGCAATTCATGTTGTTGCTGTAATTACTGCTGCCACTACCATCGCTAAACACACCACTGCATGTACTTAAAGTAGTGATGCTGCTACATGCCTGTGGGATACAAGCATAATTGGCTTTCCAACCGGCAGCAGTGCCCGAAGCATCGGAGGTAAACACTACAAACATAGTACCCGATAAAGCCACCACAGACGAAGGGAGCGAACTGCCCGAAAAAGTGCCGAGTAAAGGAGCAAGGGCTGTCGTGCCGTTATAGACGCTTACCACATCATTACCCGATTGGGTGTTGAATTCTATAAAGGAGAGAGAAACGGGTAAACCGTCTAAGGGCGAAATCAACCAAGAACAGTTCATGTTGTTCGCATAACTCGAAGTGCCACTGCCATCGCTAATCGTTCCGCTGCAACTATTAAGGGTTGTATTGCCGGCACACAGAATGGGGAGTGTGCAGTTAAAAGTGGCATCAAAACCGGAGGAAGTAACATATTCATCGCTAATGAAGGTAATGTATAAATTGGGGCCGGTCGAACTGATGGGGGCGGGAATGGAAGACCCCGAAAAATTACCCAATAGCGGAGCAGAGGTGCTCGTGCCATCATATACTTTGACAAAATCGTAACCGGATTCGGTGCTGAAAGCGGTGAACGTGAGCAATATGTTCTCGGCACCTGTGGGAGAAATCAGCCAACTGCAAGATTGGTTGTCGGTGTAATTTTGTCCGGCACTGCCATCGGTAATCGTTCCGTTACAGTCAGTCTTTGTCGTATTACCACTACAAGGGCTAAATGCTTGTATGACTAAAGTTAAAGTAGTTGAATTTTGAAGATTGGGAACAACACAGGTATTGGTGGCAGTCAGCGTAACCGTATAAGTACCGGCAACGGTGAAGGCATGAACCGGATTTTTTAAAGTCGAGGTATTGTTGGCACCCGAAGCAGGGTCGTTAAAATTCCAACTGTAAGAAATAGCATTGGTCGAAGTGTTGTTAAACGTAGCGTTGACCCCGGATGCACCTGCGGTAAAGGCAGCAGTCGGTGTGCCGCTCACCACTTCCACCGGAACTTGATTGGATAAGGAAGTACAACTTTGCGGACTTTGAATAGATACGGTATAATTACCTGCTAAAGTTGCATTATAGGTGCTCGAAGTGGCACCCCCTATATTTGTTCCATTGCGTTTCCATTGGTAGGTATAACCGGTTCCGGTGGGCGTAGCTGCTATTTGAACCGAATTTCCCGAACAAATACTGGTGTTGGCACTTGCCGCAGCACTGGCAAAATCAGCCGTTAAACAGGTAGCACTTGCTATCCTGCTGCGAATTAAGTCGCCGGGTAATGTGCCAAAACCATTATTGAAATTGACACCCGTCCCCGATAAATGACAATAGCTCATGATGGTACCGCCACCTACGGGAGCAGGACCGGCAGAACAGGTTCCTTCGACTTCGTAACAATTATCAATAGCACCGCCTGTCCAACCACACCAATGCGTATGGCGCGAGCCAAGGTTATGCCCCATCTCGTGTGTAACACAGTTGATTGACCAAGAATAAGTAGGGAAATTTTGATAGGTGGTGCTGATATTGCTATAAGCATGACGGCTGGAACTGCATAATACGTTCAGCCATGCAATCCCGCCAAGATTGTTGTTATTGGTAGAAAACAAATGCGCCAAGTCTCCATTAAAACTGCTGCCGACCTGTGAGGAAAAAGCATCTAAAGAGGCGGAAGAAGAATTATCGGGATAGGGGTCGGGCACTGTCCAAACATAGATTTGCGATAATTGGGTGGTAATACTTTCATTGGCATATAAGGTAGCGACAACATTGTATAATCCGGTGGTATGATTGGTAACATTCACAGTGCTGCTGGTAAAATCCAGATACATATCATAGTCGCAATGCACAAAAACCTTCACCACTTTATCACAAACCAATTGCGAAGCAGCGTCTGTGTTGGTATTAACGGGTGCCATATTTTTCATGTTACTGCCGGGAGGCAATAGTCTTTCCTGTTGGTCGGGTTCGTTGTCATTCACCGCACAAGAAAAAGGGTTGGCAACGGTGAGTTCATTGTCGTTGTAAATCACATAGTCGGTTAGTTTGTTTTTTAGTTTTCCCAAGACAAAATTACCGTCATTGTTTGAAATCACCCCAATCACTTCGTTTTCAAAAAGGCTGATGGCTGCAATGGAATTTGGGTCGTCTTTTATAATACCCCGATAATACAACCCTTGGCAGTATGGGTCATGTGTTTCGATGCCGCGTCCTTTGGCATTGGTTACAAAAAAATCATCGGTCAGTATTTGAGCCTGCGTCAGTTCTACCTGAATGGTTTTAGTTGCAGTAATGGGTACTGTCAGGATAATGTTTTGGTGATTACTCTGCATTGCCAAGAGCAATTGCTTAGTATTTAATTCCAACAATTGGGCCTTGGGCGCAAATATATAAACAGGGTTGTTCTTGTCAATATTAACAGGTTTGTCAAAAATATGGATGGGTACAAATGTCGCTTTAGCCAATTTGAGGGAGGTGATTTCCTGAGCGACCGGTTTAAGATGTTGTTTGGCTGATGAGGGAAGATAAACTGTAAATAGTGTTAAGAATAAAACGGCTTGGATGCAAGGTAATAAGCAGGATTTGGTAGAAACTGGTTGCATGAATAAGTATTTTTTTACCCGATGTTGATAAATCCTACAAAAATACAAAACCCCTCAAAGCCTTTTAGCAATGAGGGGGTTTTTTTCAAAAAAAATCAACTATTGAAAGAGATGGATGCGATTGATTACATCATTCCACCCATTCCGCCGCCACCGGGATGACCATGACCGCCTCCTTGTTCTTCTTGTGGTTTTTCCACAATCAGACATTCGGTCGTGAGCAACATACTGGCAATAGAGGCTGCATTTTCAAGTGCGACGCGGGTAACCTTTGTGGGGTCAATCACACCTTGCTCCATCAAATCACCGTATTCTTCGGTATGTGCATTAAATCCTTGAGCACCTTTGCTGCTTTTAATTCTTTGTACAATGATAGAACCTTCTAAACCGGCATTGGCTGCAATTTGACGAAGGGGTTCTTCCAAAGCACGTTTTACGATGTCAATACCGGTTTTTTCATCATCGTTAGCACCTTTAAGGTTAGAAAGTGAAGCAATTGAGCGAATATACGCCACACCACCACCGGGAACAATTCCTTCTTCAACTGCTGCACGAGTAGCATGAAGTGCATCGTCCACACGGTCTTTCTTTTCTTTCATTTCCATTTCACTTGCGGCGCCAACATATAACACTGCTACTCCACCGGCTAATTTTGCAAGACGTTCTTGCAATTTTTCGCGGTCGTAATCAGAAGTAGTGGTTTCGATTTGCGCTTTGATTTGGTTAACGCGGGCTTTGATGTCATCGGGATTGCCTGCACCATTAATGATAGTGGTATTGTCTTTGTCAATTACGATTTTTTCGGCTCGACCAAGATATTGTAAAGTAGCACTTTCCAATTTATAACCACGCTCTTCAGAAATAGCCGTACCACCGGTCAAAATGGCAATGTCTTCCAACATCGCTTTACGGCGATCGCCAAAGCCCGGAGCTTTAACGGCAGCAACGCGGAGGGTTCCGCGAATTTTGTTGACCACCAAGGTAGCCAATGCTTCACCATCAACATCTTCAGCAATGATTAACAAAGGACGACCGGTTTGAACGGCTTGTTCCAAAACGGGCAACAACTCTTTCATGTTAGAAATCTTTTTGTCGTAGATCAACACAAAAGGATTTTCCAACTCGGCTTCCATTTTGTCGGCGTTCGTTACAAAATAGGGAGACAAATAACCGCGGTCAAACTGCATACCTTCCACTACGTCCACATAAGTTTCCGTACCTTTAGCTTCTTCAACCGTGATGACTCCTTCTTTTTTTACTTTCTCCATTGCCTGAGCAATGAGTTTGCCTATTTCAGTGTCGTTATTGGCAGAAATAGTAGCTACCTGTTCGATTTTTTTGTTTTCTTCGCCAACTTGAACCGACATCTCTTTGAGGTTTTCTACAACACGGGCTACCGCTTTGTCAATCCCTCTTTTCAAATCCATCGGGTTAGCACCGGCAGCAAGGCTTTTTAAACCAGCAGTAATAATAGCTTGTGCTAAAACGGTAGCAGTAGTGGTACCATCACCTGCAATGTCAGAAGTTTTAGAAGCAACTTCTTTCAACATTTGAGCACCCAAGTTTTCCATGGGGTCTTCCAATTCTATTTCTTTAGCAACGGTTACACCATCTTTGGTAATAACAGGCGCACCGAATTTTTTTTCGATAACTACATTTCTTCCTTTTGGACCAAGCGTTACTTTAACCGCATTAGCCAAGGCATCAACGCCTTTTTTGAGTTTCTCTCTTGCTTCAGTTTCGTACTGAATTAACTTAGCCATAATGTTTAGCGTTTATTTAATTTTGATTTTGTAAAAAATAAAGGACTTAAAAAAGAACCGGCAGTGCCGCTTCATTATACAACGGCAAAAATGTCAGACTCGCGCATGATGAGGTAATCTTCTCCTTCAATGCTAAGTTCCGTACCGGCATACTTGCCATACAATACACTGTCGCCTACCTTAACGGTCAAAGGCTCATCTTTTTTACCGCCTCCAACGGCAACTACAGTGCCGCGTTGGGGTTTTTCTTTGGCCGAATCGGGAATAATAATACCGCCTTTTGTGGTCGCTTCCGCCTCGGCGGGTTTCACAACTACTCTGTCTGCTAACGGTTTAATGTTAACGCTCATAAAATAAGTGTTTTTGAAGATTTATTAACAAGAAATTTCTGAATACCTACTGCACAAAATATGCCAATCGGTGTTTTATGCCATATTTTCCGAATTGTGTGAAATTTTTGCGGTAAAACTTGGTAATTTTGTCACTATGCCCGTATTTTGACCTAACATTGTCCGACAAAAGCGGTCAAACAATTTATTCGTTCACACAAATCTAAACTTATGAATCAGCTTTCTGCAAATTGGCTAACCGAAGGTTTAATTGATGCCGAATACAAAAAGTATGTCCTCTTGGCTTACTTGCAAGAAGTAACCCGCAAATTTGACGAGCGCAAACTCTACCCTTTTCTTTCCGATTTGGTCTATCATTACCGCAGCTTATTAACACTCCAAAAAAACAAAGAAGCGGCGAGTGGTCAGTTCCCAAAGAAAATTGAAAAAATTGATCTCGAAAACTTTACCGTTGAATACGAAAAAGTCATGAACGATGACTATTTCTTGGACGAAATAGAAACCATCCTCAACTTCGCCATACCCAAACTTCAGGAACACCTCAACAACGGAACGGAAATCTACGAGTTTGTAGAAACCAAAATAGACATCGTGCCTATTGACATTATTCCGCTTCGTTCAGACGAAGGTTATTTGCTCATCAGCAACGGCAATTCAACCGAAACGCAAGCCTTTACCTACCGTATAACCATTTTTGACAGTGCGCTCGAAAAATACAGGGCCATCAAAACTAACTTTTTTGACCACTATACCCGTAGTTTGAGCAATTCCTACGAAAGCATCAAATTGGACTTGATTAAAAGGAACAAAGACTTGCCCAATCCCGCAACTTTTGCCGTTCAAAGTTCCTGCACCTTTCCGCTACACGAAACATTGTTGCCGGTTGCCAAAAGAAACTTAGTCCGCCTGTTGAGTACTAAGTACAAGGCTTAGAGTATTGTTTAGTTTATATAAATAGAAAAGTTTACCTGAATTTTTATTTATGAACTATTTTGTCTAATATTTTTAAAACCGCTCGTGAAAGTAGTGTCAGCATTTACGAAGACTAATCATTTGTGGTGAAAAAATCTCCTCACAAACCAAAATGCTTATAATCTGTCCTCCTAAAATTATTTATCGCTTAAATCCATTAGTTATATCTATCCCAATTCGAGTAACGTTTTGGGTACTTTAAATCTTTTTTGCTTAAGTTCTTTGAAATACGTAGGGGTAAAACCGGTTATCTTTTTAAATTGGTTAGACAGGTGCGATACACTACTGTAATTTAACAGGTAAGATATTTTAGTTAGGGTAAGCCCCTCATAGATAAGCAACTCTTTTACCCGTTCAATTTTGTGGGTAATAACATAATGCTCGATTGTTACTCCTTTAACTTCCGAAAAAGTATTAGCCAGAAAGGTATAATCGTAGCCTAATTTATCACTAAGATAAACCGAAAAATTTACTTTGGGCATCTCATCTGAATAGTGAACTATTTCGATAATAATAGCTTGGATTTTTTCAATCAAAACAGATTTTTTATCGTCCATCAGTTCAAGACCTGATCTAATTAAACTAGCTCTAAGAGAATCTCTTTGGTCTTGAGTGATACTCTCCAAAGTTTCAACCATACCCAATTCGACCACTAAATAAGTTAATCCCAACTTAGTTAATTCTTCTTTTACGAGCATTTTGCATCGCAAGCTAACCATGTATTTAATATATAGTTTCAATTGGATTTGGTTGTTGATGAAAGAATAGCAAACTATTGAAGATTAACATTATACTGCGAAAGAACAACAGCATGAATTTTGACTTGCAACCAATAACTGATGTCCATTTTAAAACTTAAATTCGAAAAGCATGGAAAAATTTATTTTTATTCCTATTTATTTATCAGGCTTTAGTACCCGAAAAAAAGCCATGACTCTAACTATAAAAGTTCGAAATCATGGCTATGCTTTATCTATTCCAATATTATAGTCAAGACAATGGTTGTAGTATTTTAAAGTTTGAAAAATCAGTTCCTCAAGAATAATAGCTTAAGATTTTTTGGTTTTTTGACTTCCGTCTGTTTTTGAGTTGACTTTTGGAATAAAAGATTCTATGACAGACAATGAATTTTTGCCTTCCGATTTATAGGCGGATACTGCTTTCGCTTTACCTTTTGTCTTGTCTGCCGGTGCTTTTTTGACGTTTTTAGTTCCTTTATCTTTGCTCACTTTGATGATGATTTAAGATTGTGAATGAATTTCCACATTACAAAGATAGGGCTGATGAGCATGGAAGTTGTTACAATATTCCTGCTAAGTCTTACATCATTCACACTTTGCTTTTGAATTGTAGTGAAATAATCACAGACTACTCATCATATCTGCTTTTAATTATGGTCATTATCATTTTGAAGTGCATATTTGCTTTGATAAGATTGGATTTGTGTGCCGGCATAATAGACTTCTTGCGAAAATAATTTTAGGCTGCATTAGCATTGATGAGAGTGG